>WLOB01000195.1 GCA_009699505.1 Actinomycetota bacterium
AGCGCGACGAAGCGGTCCAGGAAGCGGGGCACGAGCGCCACGTCGTCGTCCACGACGAGCAGCCAGTCGAACGCCGCGCCGCGGGCCTCGTCCTCGACCACGGCGAACCGCGGCCGGCCGGCCGGGTCGACGATCCGCAGGTCGACCTCGTGCAGGGGCGAGCGCAGGGCGGGGCAGAGCGCCGCGACCCGGGCCGCGTTGGCCGGCCGCGCGGGGACGACCACGAGGACGCGCCGCGGCGGCGTGGCGGGCACGAGCCGGTCGAGGTCGCGCAGCACGCCCGAGGCGCGCAGCCGGGCGTCGAGCCAGCGGTCGTGGGCGTGCAGGACGTGCGCGCGGCGCCCGGCGACGTGGCCGCTCGTGCCCGCGAGCACGTCGTCCGGGCCCGGGGTCCAGGCGCCCTCGGGGGCCGGGGCGGGCGCGTAGCCCAGGAGCGCCTCGCGGAGGCGGCCGGCGGCGTGGGTCGTCGTCCAGCGGTGCGGGGCGTCGCGGTGGCGGGCCAGGCCGGCGACGTTGCGGGCGAGCGTCCGCAGCTCCGTGCCGACGCCCGGGGCGCGGCCGGCGCGCGCGTCGGCCGCCCGGGCCGCGCGGCCGCGGAAGAACTGGGCCCGGGCGAGCGCCGCGGTCGTCGCGTCGGGGGCGGTGCGGCGGTGGCGGACGCCCGCCGCGGCGACGTAGCGGACGCGGCCCCCGGCGGCCCGCAGGCGCGCGAGCCACTCCTCCTCGTCGCCCGAGAACATGAGGTGGGTGGGGTCGAACGGCCCGATCCGCTCCACCGCGCTGCGCCGCACCGCGAGGTTGGCGCCCCAGAGCCGGTCCGTGTCCTGGTCCTCGTCGGGCTGCAGCTCGAGGCGGCTGATCGAGGGCAGGCGGCGCTCGGCCTCCGTGTCGGGCCGGCCCTCGAGCTCGGGGCGGACGGGGCCGCCGAGCGCGCCGACGTCCGGGTCGGCGGCGGCCGCGTCGACCAGGGCGCGCAGCCAGCCGTCGTCCACCGTCACGTCGTCGTCCAGCAGGCAGACGAGGTCCGCGTCCGTGGCCTCGATCGCCGCGTTGCGCGACGCGTTCAGGCCCCGGCGGCGGGGGTGGGTGAGGCAGCGGACGCCGTGGCGGGCGGCGACCTCGCGCGTCGCGGCCGACGGTCCGTCGTCCACCACGAGCACCTCGGCGCCCTCGCGGGCGGCCTGCGGCAGCACGGAGCGCAGCGCCACGTCGAGGTAGTCGGGGCGGCCCCCGGTGGGGATCGCGACGGTGACGCTCGGCCGGTCCACGGCCCGTCAGCGTACGCTCAGGTGGATGCCCGCGCCCGCCCCCACCGTGCAGGTGACCGACCCCCGGACCTTCTTCCCGGGGGTCTGGCAGATCGACCGCCGCGTCCACGACGCCCGCGCCCGGACCGACGGCACGTACGTCGGGACCGCCACGTTCCTCGTCGAGGGCGAGGGCCTCTCGTGGACGGAGCGCGGCGAGCTGCGCCTGGGCGACTACGTCGGCCGGACGTCCCGGGTGATGCGGGTGCTCCCCGTCCCGCCCGCCCGCGCCGATGGGGCCCCGCGCGGCGCCGCGCCGTGGGAGGTCCGCTTCGACGACGGCCGGCCGTTCCACCCGCTCGACCTGCGCGGCGGCTCGTGCCCGGTCGACCACCCCTGCGGCGAGGACCACTACGCGGGCTGGGTCCGCGTGGAGTCCGAGGACCTCCTCGTCGTCTCCTGGCGCGTCACCGGGCCCCGGAAGGACCACACGATCCTCAGCCGGTACACGCGGTGAGGGACCCGGGGGCCCGCCGGCGCGGGGCGATGCGGGGCGCCGGGGGCCGGCGGGCGAGCGTCGCGACCGGCGCACGGACGCGGTGATCCTCCACCTGCACCACCGCTACCGGACCCTCGGCGGCGAGGAGGCGGCGATCGTGGCGCTGCGGGGGCTGACCGAGGACGCGCTGGGGGAGGAGACCGCGCTGCTGGAGCGCGACTCCGCGGCCGTCGGCGGGCGGCGCGCGGCGGCGGGGCTCCTGCGCGGTGGGCTCGACCCGGACGAGGTGGCCCGCGAGGTCCGCCGGACCGGCGCCCGGATCGTCCACGCCCACAACGTGCACCCCACGTTCGGTGCCCGGGCGCTGCGGGCCGCCCGCGACGCCGGGGCCCGCGTGGTCCTGCAGCTCCACAACTACCGCCTGGTCTGCGCCGTGGGCACGTGCGTCCGCGACGGGCACGACTGCCACGAGTGCCACGCCTCGGACACCCGGCCCGGCCTGCGGCACGACTGCCGGGGCTCGCGGGCGGAGAGCCTCGTCTACGCGGCCGGGCTCGCCGTCCAGCGCCGGAGGCTGATCGCCGGCGCCGACGCCGTCGCGGTCCCCAGTCGCGCCGCGCTCGGGCGGCTGGGAACCCTCGGCGCGGGCCTGCCCGAGGCGCGCACGCACGTCTTGCCGCACCCCGTCGCGGCAGGCCCGCGCGTCGTCCCCGACCCGGCGGGCCCCGCCGTGGTCGCCGGCCGCCTCGCGCCGGAGAAGGGGACGGGGACCGCGATCGAGGCGGCGCGGATCTGCGGCCTGCCGCTCGTGGTCGCCAACGCCGGCCCGCTCGAGGAGGAGCTCCGCGCCGCCGCGGCGGACCTGCCGCACGTGACCTTCGCCGGCCGCCTGGACCGCGCGGGCCTCGACGCCCTGCGCGCCCGCGCGTCCCTCGAGCTCGTCCCGTCCCTCGCCCACGAGACCTTCGGCCTGGCCGCCGCCGAGGCCGCGCTGCGCGGGCTGCCGGTCGTGGGGTCCGACGTCGGCGCGCTGCGGGAGCTCCTGCCGGACGAGGCCCGCGTGCCGCCGGGGGACGCCGTCGCGCTGGCGGACGCCTGGGTGCGCCTGGCCGGCGACGCGGCCGCGGGCGAGCGCGTCCGGCTCCGCGCCGCCGCCCTGACGGACCCGGACGCCGTCGCGGAGCGGCTGCGCGCGCTCTACGACGCGGTCGCCGCGGACCGAGGGCCCCGGGCGCCCGGGTCCGGCGCCTAGACTCCCGCCGCATGGCGTGGCTTCTCACCGGCGGTGCCGGCTACATCGGCTCCCACATCGTCCAGGCGTTCCGGGCGGCGGGGCGCGACGTCGTGGTCCTCGACGACCTCTCGTCGGGCTTCCGGGAGTTCGTGCCCACCGACGTCGTCGTGCACGAGGGCCGGGTGGAGGACGCCGCCGCGGTCGGCGCCGCCCTGGACGCCCAGCCCGTCGACGGCGTCGTGCACCTCGCGGGCCTGAAGTACGCCGGCGAGTCCGTGAACGTGCCGCTGGACTTCTACCGCGCCAACGTCGAGGGCACCCGGGTGCTCCTGCGCCAGATGGCCGAGCGCGGCGTCGACCGGCTCGTGTTCTCGTCGAGCTCCGCGACCTACGGGACGATGGAGGGCGAGATCGTCACGGAGGACGCCCCGCAGCGGCCCGAGAGCCCGTACGGCGAGTCCAAGCTCATCGGCGAGTGGCTCATCCGCGACCAGGCGACCGCGCGTCCCTCGCTGCGCCACACGTCGCTGCGGTACTTCAACGTCGTCGGCTCCGGCGCGGTGCAGTCCGACCCCGAGGCCCCGCACGGCGTCGTGTCGCTCGTCGACCACAGCCCGTACAACCTCTTCCCGCTGGTGTTCCGGGCGCTCTCGCGCGGCGACCGGCCGAAGGTCTTCGGCGACGACTACCCGACGCCGGACGGCTCCTGCGTCCGCGACTACGTCCACGTCGTCGACCTCGCCGAGGCGCACGTCCGCGCCGCGCTGCTGCTCGAGGAGGGGACCGACCTGGCGCCCGCGTACAACGTCGGTCGCGGCGAGGGGACCTCGGTCCGGCAGATCGTCGAGACGATCCTCTCCGTCGTGGGCGAGGAGGCGCTGGGCTACGACGTGGCCCCCAGGCGCGGCGGCGATCCGGCGAAGATCGTCGGCTCGGCCCGCCGGATCGAGCAGGACTTCGGCTGGAAGCCCGGCCTCGACCTCCGCGCCATGGTCGAGGGGGCGTGGGAGGCCTGGAACGCCCCGGGCACCGCCGAGCGCGAGGCCGCCCAGGACGCGCGGCGCGCCGCGGGCTGAGGCCGGACGGGGTCGAGCGCGAGGTCGACCGGGCGCGCGGCGCGCCGCGGGCTGAGGCCGGACGGGGCCGAGCACGAGGTCGACGCGACGCGTGGCCCGCGCTGGGCCGAGGACGGGCGACGCCGACCGCGAGGCCGACCGGGCGCGCGACGGGTCGTGGGCGCCGGCCACCGGGGTGGCGGGGTCAGCCCCCGAGCTCGTCGTCCGGGTCGTCGCCGACGGCGCCGTCCTCCGGCAGCAGGTGCCGGCCGGCCAGGTCGTCGCCCTCCGCGCTGGCCTGGCGCAGCAGCGCCGCGGCCCGGACGTCGCCGCGGTCGCGCCCGCGGATCGACACGGCGAGGTTCGTCACGGCGTGCAGCCGGCCCAGCGCGATCGCCCGGCGGTAGAGGAGCAGGCCCTCGTCGAAGGTCTCGGGACGCTCCGTCAGCCGGTTGCCCAGGTCGATCATCGCGCTGTCCTCGCCGCGCGCGACGGCGCGGCGCAGCACCTCGATCGCCTCGTCGGGGCGCCCGAGGCGGTCCAGCGCGGACGCCCAGCTCGCCGACGCCACCTCGACGTCGGCGTCGATGGCCTCGAGGAACGCCCGCTCGGCCTCGGCGTCGCGCCCGGCCTCCTCGAGCGCGAACGCCCGGCCCAGGTGGGCCTCGTGGTACCCGGCCCGCCCGGCCTCCTCCCACAGGCGCACGGCGTCGTCGAGCCGGCCCGCGGAGCGGTAGCCGCGGGCGAGCGAGTCCGCGACGGTGCCGCTGGGGTCCTCCGCGTGCGCGCGCTCCAGCAGCTCGATCGCCTCGGGAACCTCGTCCTGGCGCAGCCGCAGCAGGCCGAGCTGGTGCGCGGCGTCCGGCTCGCCGTCGGCCGCCGCGGCGGTCAGGAGCTCGTCGACCCGCTCGAGGTCCGCGCCGTCCTCCGCCAGCACCATCGCCAGGTCGACCCGGGCCTCGGAGAACCCGAGGTCGACGGCCGAGGCGTAGGCCGCCGCGGCGCCCTCGAGGTCCCCGAGCTGCGTCAGGGCGGTGCCGAGGTTGCTGAACGCGACGTCGTCCCCGAAGGACGCGGCGACCCGGAAGATCGCGGCCGCGCGCTCGGGCTGGCCGGCGTCCCCGAGCGTCGTGGCCAGCGCGTTGAGCTCGTCCACGTCGCCGGAGCGCATGGCGGCCTGCAGGTCGTGCTCGAGCTGGTCGTCGCCGGTCATGGGGTCGGGGGACGGGCCGGTGCGGGCCTCGGGGCCCGCACCGCGCGTCGTCCTCGGAGTGTCCTCCTTCGGGCGGCGGTTGCGCGACGGCGGGGGATCCGCCGGCCGCCGCCGTCGTCGGCGGCCCGCCTCCTACAGCGCGCCGCGCCCGATCTCGGCGGCGATGTGCTCGGCCTGCCGGATGCCGAGCGCGACGATCGTCAGGGTCGGGTTGGCGGCCGCACCCGTGGTGAACTGCGAGCCGTCCGACACGAACAGGTTGGGCACGTCGTGCGCCCGGCCCCACTCGTCGACCACGCCGTCCTCGGGCCGCGCGCTCATCCGGCAGGTGCCGATGTTGTGCGTCGACGGGTACGGCGGCGTGCGCTTGACGTTCGTCGCCCCGACGGCCTCGTAGACCTTCGTGCCCTGGGTCCAGGCGTGCTCGCGCATCGCCACGTCGTTGGGATGGTCGTCGAAGTGGACGTGCGGGACCGGCAGGCCGTGGGCGTCGGTCATGCCGCCGTCGAGCGTCACCCGGTTCGTGGCCTGCGGCATGTCCTCGCCGACGAGCCACATCCCCGCGGTCGAGGCGTAGCCGTCCATGATGCGCGTGAAGTCCGGGCCCCAGCCGCCGGGGTCGACGAAGGCCGCCATGAACGGCACGCCGAGCGAGATGAGCTGCATGTAGTAGCCGCCGGCGAACCCCCGGTCGGTGTCGTGCCGGGACTCGTCGGCGACGACGCCGGCCATCGTCTCGCCGCGGTACATGTGCACCTCGCGGTCGAAGGTGCCGTAGACCGACGCGGTCAGGTGACGCATGTAGTTGCGGCCGACCTGGCCCGAGCTGTTCGCGAGCCCGTCGGGGAAGAGCGGCGAGTCCGAGAGGAGCAGCAGGCGCGCGGTCTCGATCGCGTTGCCCGCGACGCAGACCGCGCGGGCCTTCTGGCGGTGCAGCCCGCCGTCCTCGTCGAGGTACAGCACGCCGTCGGCGCGGCCGCGGGCGTCGTGGGTGATCTGCACGACGTGGCTGCCGGCGCGCAGGTCGAGGTTGCCCGTCAGCGCGGCCTTCGGCAGCTCGGAGACCAGCGGGGACCACTTCGACTCCTGCTTGTCGCCCTGGAAGTTGAAGCCGTCCTGCACCGTCGCGGGACGCCCGTCGTACGGCACGGAGTTCGTGGCGTAGGGGCCCGTGGCGATGTGGCGGTAGCCGAGCTCGGCGGCCCCGTTGCCCATGACCTTGAAGTTGTTGTTGGCCGGGAGGGGCGGGCGGCCGTTCTTGTGGGTGACCCCCATCTTCTCCTCGGCGCGGTCGTAGTACGGCTCGAGGTCCTCGAGCGAGATCGGCCAGTCCAGGAGCGTCGCCCCGTCGACCTCGCCGTAGGTGGACGCCGTGCGGAACTCGTGCGCCTTGAACCGCGGCGTGGCGCCCGCCCAGTGCGTCGCGGTGCCGCCGACGGCCTTGACCGTCCACGCGGGCAGGTTCGGGAAGTCCTTCGCCAGGCGGAAGGAGCCGGACGTCGTGCGCGGGTCGAGCCAGGCCATCTGGTTGAAGGCCTCCCACTCGTCCTGCACGTAGTCCTCGGCCGTCAGGTGCGGGCCGGCCTCGAGCACGACGCAGCGGATCCCGCGCTCGCAGAGCTCGTGGGCGAGCGTGCCGCCGCCGGGGCCGGAGCCGACGATCACGACGACGTCGGAGTCGTCCTCGTCGAAGGAGGCGGTGTCGAACCGCCCGCGGATCTCGGTGGCGCTCATCGGACGATCTCGTCGCGGTGCGGGTCCTCGACCTGCGGGTCCGGCAGCCAGTCCAGGTCGGCGAAGCCGCGCTTCAGGTAGCCGTCCCCGTCCGGGCAGGGCCCCTGGTAGCCGAGCAGGTCCCACACGGGCGCCTGGTCGTAGAGGCCGGTGACCAGGCGCGTGCGGACGTGCTCGAAGAACGCGGTGCCCTCGATCGACCGCAGCACGTCGAGGCGGGCGGCGTCGTCGAGCTCTGCGAACGGCGCGCCGCCGACCACGTCGACGTCCCGCAGGCCCTGCTCGAGCTGCGCGCGCAGCCGCACGTCGGCCTCGGCCGCGGCGAGGATCGTCCCGACGGCGTGCTCGTACGGCGCGTCGGGGAACGACGGGTGGGGGAACATCGCGCGGGCGACGTCCTTCAGCAGCGTCCGCGACGCGGGGGACGTCAGCGACGTCGCGCCGGCGGTCGACTCGGTGGTGGCCATGGTCCTGCTCTCCTCGGTCCGTGGTCCCGCGCCCGGGCGGCGTGGGGGTCTGGCCCCAGCGACCCTCCCACATGCCTGCTGGTCTGACAAGGGCGGATGTGATCCGGCACACACCCCTTGTCAGACCAGCAGCCAGGAGGGCTATGCTGCGGCCATGCCGTTCGAGGAGGTGGTGCGCCGCCCGGTCTACCAACAGGTCGCAGCGCAGCTGCGCGCGGCGATCCTCGACGGCGAGCTGCAGCCGGGGAACGTCCTGCCGTCGGAGCGCGAGCTCGGCGAGCGCTTCGGCGTCGGCCGCACGAGCGTCCGCGAGGCGCTGCGGGCCCTGCAGGCCCAGGGGCTCGTCGTCGCCGCGGGGCCGACCGCCCCGCTGCGGGTGACCGCCCCCGAGGCGCTCTCCGCCGGTCCCGTGGGCGAGTCGTTCGAGGCGCTGATCCG
>WLOB01000196.1 GCA_009699505.1 Actinomycetota bacterium
GGCCGCGGCCGCCCGCCTCGGCGTGCCGGCGGCGGTCGTCCTGGCGTTCCCGGCGCCCGGCGAGGACGACGCGGCGCGGGACGCCTGGTGGCTCGCGGTCGGCCGGGCGGCCGCCGTCGCGCTCGGCGTCGGCGGCGCGGGCCCCGCCTGACTCAGCTCTGCTTCTGCGCCTTCGACAGGCCGTCGAGCGACGCCTGGATCGCGTCGAGCCGCTTCGCGAGGTCCTTGAACGCCGCGTCGTCGCCGCCGACGTCCTTGCCGGCGATGGAGCTCAGGCGCTCGTCGACGCGGTCGACGGCGTCCTCGATGGACTCGAGGCGCTGCGCCACGTTGCGGACCCGGCGCGTCAGACGCTCGATGTCGGCGGCCGTGGGCACGTTGAGAGCGCCGAACGCGGCCTCCTGGGCCTGCGTGGCGCGCTCGCGCACGTCCATCGCCCGCTGCACGGCGCCCGTGACGATCGGGTTGCCGAGGAGCTCCTGGGCGAGCTTGCCGATGGTGTCCTCGCTGGCACCCCTCACGCGGTCGCGGAGGTCCTTCGAGGACGTGGACTGGTCGTCGGTCATGCGCGTGCGGCCTCTGGGATCGGGCGTCGGTGGTCGGCGGGCGGACGGGAGGCCGTCCGCGGGGTCGCCGGGTCCCGGAGCCTAGTCCATCGTTTCGTGCTCCCGGACACCCCTGCGTACGGTGCCGCACGGGCCCGTGCGCGGCGCGCGGAGCGCCGGAATCCCGTGGTAACGTGCGCGAATCTGTGCTCGACGCGGCCGCGTCGCGGCGCGCTCAGGAGGCCGGGACCGCACCATGCCGTTGTCGACACGCAAGCTCCTCGTCGGGCTCTCAGCCGCAGGGGTCGTCGCCGCCGGCTTCGGCGCGACCGTCCAGGCCGGCGCGGAGGCGCGCACCCTGGACGTCACGCTCGCCGGCGGCCGGACCGTCGTCGTGCAGGTCGACGTCCCACCGGGCACCCCCGTCGAGCAGATCCCGCTCCCGGACCTCGGCGCGCCCGTCGTCGCCGTCCGCGACGCCGGCAGCACGACCCAGGCGGCCCCGGCCGCCGGGGACCCGTCCGCCCCGGCGACGACCACCGGTCCCGTCCCGCCCGCCGGCACCGCGACCGCCCCGACCGAGGCCGAGCGGGACGCGCTCCGGGACGACTCCGTCGGGGACGACAGCGGCGGCGCCGGCCGCGACGCCACCGAGAAGGCGCAGGAGGCCGCGGCCGCGGCCGAGCGCAAGGCCCGCACGGACGACCGCAAGGTCACCCGCGCGAAGAAGGACCGCTCGACGGCGACGGCCCCGACGCCGTCCGCCGACCCCGTCGACGCGACCGGCGCGGACCGCGCCGCCGACCTGCCCGACCCGTCGGACCCGACGTTCTCCGAGGTCCTGCCGGGCGCCGCCCCCGTGGGCGTCCCGAACTTCTTCATCGACAAGTTCCGGATCCCGCCGTTCCTGCTGCCGATCTACCAGGCCGCGGGCACGGAGTACGGGATCCGCTGGGAGGTCCTCGCCGCGATCAACGAGATCGAGACGGACTACGGCCGCAACCTCTCCGTCTCGTCCGCCGGGGCCCTGGGCTGGATGCAGTTCATGCCGGCGACCTGGAAGGCCTACGGGGTCGACGCGAACGGCGACGGCGAGGCCGACCCGTACAACCCGGTCGACGCGATCTTCGCGGCCGCCCGGTACCTGCGGGCCGCCGGCGGCCAGAAGGCGCTGCGCAAGGCGGTCTTCGCCTACAACCACGCGGACTGGTACGTCGACCAGGTCATGCTCCGCGCGCGGCTCGTCTCCGGGCTGCCGGACGACCTCGTGGGCTCCCTCACCGGCCTGACCCAGGGCGTCTTCCCCGTCGCGGCGAAGACCCAGTACGTCGGCGACGACAGCAACCGCAGGGCCCGCACCCGGACGACGGAGGGCAACGCCGCCAAGGCCGTCGAGTCCGACGCGTCGCGCTCGTCCATCGACCTGTTCGCGAAGGCCGGCGCCCCCGTCATCGCCGTCCAGGACGGCACGGTCACGCAGATCGGCCGCAGCGCGCGGCTCGGCAGCTTCGTGCGCCTGCGCGACGCGTACGGCAACACCTACACGTACGGGAACCTCAGGAAGGTCTCCCCGCTGCACCCGGTCGCCAAGGAGGACACGACCACCACGGCGTCCGACCTGGCCCGCGACCGCGCCGCCGCCTCGCGGGACCCCGCCCCGACGCAGGCCGCGTCCGCCGGCCGGCAGGCGCCCGACAGCGCCCGCAGCTCAGCCGCCCCGGACCCGGCCGCGGTCGACGCGCAGGGCCCCGTCGCCCCGACGGCCGCCCCGGAGCCCGTCTTCGCCAACCCCGCGCGCCCCGGGGCGCGCGTGCACGGCGGCGCGGAGCAGCTCGACCAGGCCCACGCCGACGACGCCACGTTCTCGAGCTACCTCTCAACGCTCCACGGCCTGACGAAGGACGACGTCCAGCTCGAGCGCCTGCGCAAGGGCTCGCGCGTCATGGCCGGGACCATCCTCGGGCGCATCGGCCGCACGGACCCCGACAGCTCGCCGCACCTGCAGTTCGAGGTCCGGCCCGCGGGCAAGGGCGCGCCGCGCGTCGACCCGAAGCCGATCCTCGACGGCTGGAAGCTCCTCGAGTCGACCACCGTCTACCGCGCGAAGGCCTCCTCCGCGCTCTTCCGGACGACGGACGGCGCGTCCGCCGGCCAGATCCTGCTCATGAGCAAGCGGCAGCTCCAGGAGCGCGTGCTCGCCGACCGGGGCCTCGACATCTACGAGGCCGGCCGCCGCCAGATCGAGGCCGGCGCGATCGACCGGCGCGTGCTCGCGACGCTCTCCTACCTGACGGCGAACGGCCTGCGCATCGGCGTCTCGTCGCTCGCCCGCGCCGGGGCGATCACCGCCTCGGGCAACGTCTCGGAGCACGACTCGGGCAACGCGGTCGACATCTCCTCGGTCAACGGCGTCCGGATCGCGAAGGACACCCAGGGCGCCGGCTCCATCACGGAGCAGGCCATCCGCATCCTCCTCGGCCTGCAGGGCACGCTGAAGCCCCATCAGATCATCTCCCTCATGACCTTCGAGGGCGCGGACAACACGATCCGCATGGCCGACCACGCGGACCACATCCACGTCGGCTTCCGCCCGACGGTGTCCGGCGGCGGGGCCCTCGGTGCGCAGGTCGCCCAGGTCCTGAAGCCGGGGCAGTGGATCAAGCTCATCGACCGGATCGCGGACATCGACAACCCGACCGTGCTCGGGACGCCCTCGAAGTACGCCGTCAAGGCGCGCGGCTCCCGCGCGGCCGGCGACTAGCGCGTGCCCGAGAAGGACGACGCCGAGCTCTTCCGGATCATCCAGGTCGAGGTCCCCGGCGAGGTCGACCTCAGCGACGGCCGGTGGACCGTCCGCGGGCACGCCAACCGCGCCCGCGCGGTCGTCGTCGTCGAGACCACGGAGCGCCCGCGCCGGCGGTTCCGGCGCGTCCGCGGCGTCCCGGACGACGAGGCCGTCCAGCTCGCCATGCGGTTGACGGTCGTCGACGCGGACCCGCTCGAGGCCCGCGACCCCGAGCGCTGGCTCGCCCGGGCGGACGGCGCGGCCGCGGTCGCGGAGGCCCTCGAGCTCCTCCGGCAGCTCCTCCACCTGGCCGCGGTCGCCGCGGCCGACCCCGACGCCCGCATCGTGCGTCCGCGCGACCTGACGCGGGCGACCATCGCCTACGGCACCGGCCCCGAGGGCGCCTACGGCCGGTGGACCTCGGGGCGGCCCGTCCCGGTCGGCGCGGCGGGCGGGACCCGGGGCCGTCGCGGCTCGGCCGGCACGGGCTCGGACGAGCGCCTCGCGGAGCTCCTGAGCGGCCGCGACGCCGTCCTGGCCGCCGAGGTGCTGACCCTGCGGGCCCGCCAGGACCTGGCGGCCGGGCGCGTCCGCGAGGCCGCGCTCGGGCTGCGGATGGCGCTCGAGGCCGCCATCGCCGAGCTCGAGCCCTGGCGCGCCGCGCCCCATCTCGACGAGGCGATCGCCGGGCTGCGGCTGGCGCGGCCCGAGGTCGCCGACGCGGCGGCCGCCGCGGTGCGCGGCGGCCTCGACGACGCGCAGGACGCCGTCGTCCGTGCCGTCCTGCAGGCCGTCGCCACGGCGCTGGCCCGCCGGGCGGGCGGGCGCCGGGTCGGCGAGCGCCTCGGGCCGACCTCCTCGGCCTGAGCCCTCAGCCCGCCAGGCGGTCCAGCGCGGCCACGAGGCCCTGCAGCTCCGCGACGACGTCGCCGCCGAGGCGCACCGTCGCCGCGTCGTCGTACGGCGTCGTGCTCGCGGTCACGATCGCCACGTCGCCCCCGGCCTCGAGCGTCCGCTCGGGCAGGCCGGCCACGGGCCAGACCTGCAGCGAGCTGCCGATGCAGAGCAGGAGGTCGCAGGAGCCCGCGAGGCTGCGCGAGCGGTACTCCGCGTCGACGGGGAGCATGTCCCCGAAGAGGACGACGTCGGGCTTCAGGACCCCGGCGCACACGGCGCAGCGCGGCACGCCGTCCTCCGCGTCGGCGATCAGCCGCAGCACGGTCTTCAGGGGCTCCCGGGCGCCGCACGCCGGGCAGTGGCAGCCGGCGATCGAGCCGTGCAGCTCGACGACGTCGGAGGAGCCCGCGCGCTCGTGCAGCCCGTCGATGTTCTGCGTGAGGACGGCGCCGAGGTGCCCGCGGCGCTCGAGCTCGACGAGCGCGCGGTGCGCGTCGTTGGGCTCCACCCCGCCCAGGCGGGCGAACCGCTCGCCGTAGTACGCCCAGAAGCGGACCGGGTCGGCACGCCAGACGTCGACGTGGGCGATCGTCATCGGGTCGACGTTCGCCCACAGCCCGGTCTCGGGGCTGCGGAAGTCCGGGATCCCCGAGGGGACGGAGATCCCGGCCCCCGTCAGCGCCACGACCGACCCGGCCCCGGCGACGAGCCGCGCGAGGCGGTCGTGCTCGTCCGTGCCGGTCGTGGCGCCCATCGCGGTGCTACTTCCCGGTCCAGCGGGCGTCGCGCTTGTCGATGAACGCGCTGATGCCCTCGGACGCGTCGTCGGTGGCGAAGATGTCCGCGAACGCGTCCTTCTCGGCCTGGATGCCGTCGACGAGGTCGGCGACGTCCGAGACCTGCTTGATCTTCTCGACCGCCAGCGGCGCCTGGCCCGCCAGGCGGCGCGCCCAGTTCAGCGCGACGTCGAGCAGCTCGTGGTCCGGGACAACGGTGTTCACGAGCCCGTGGGCGTAGGCCTCGTCGGCGAGGATCGGGTCGCCGACGAGGTTCAGCTCGAGCGCCTTGGGCTGGCCGACGAGGCGCCGGAGGCGCTGCGTGCCGCCGAAGCCGGGGATCAGGCCGAGCTTGATCTCGGGCTGGCCGAAGGCCGCGGACTGGGCGGCGATCCGCACGTCCATGGAGAGCGCCAGCTCGGAGCCGCCGCCGAACGCGATCGAGTTGATCGCGCCGACCGTGACGATCGAGGAGTGCCCGAAGCGCCGGAAGACGTTGTGCGCCTGGTCCATGAGCTCGCGGCCCTGGTCGGCGTCCATCTGCGTGAACGCCTTGATGTCGGCGCCCGCGGAGAACACGGCCGACATCGGCGAGGCGGACGCGAAGACGACGGCGCGCGTGGTGCCGTCGGCCTCGACGTGGTCCCAGACCTTCTGGAGGTCCTGGACGACCGCCGGCGAGATCGAGTTGACGGGCGGGTTGTCGAGCCAGGCGATGACGACGCCGTGCTCGCGGGTCTCGAGCTTCACGAGCTCGGCGACCTGCGTCTCGTCGAACTGCGGGTAGGCGTAGAAGCCCTGGCCGGACTTCTGGCCCAGGCGGCCCTGGGCGACCAGGCGGCGCAGGGTCGGCGGGGCGTCGAAGCGGTCGCCGTGCTCCTCCGCGGCGGTCTCGAAGCGCTCCAGGATCACGTCGAGGCCCTCGACGTCGCACTTCAGGAGCGGCGGCAGGATGCCGCGCTTGGGGTCCAGCCCCGTGCCTGCGGCCATGCCGAGGTCCACGTCGCGGACCGTCGCGTCGCCGTCCTCGATGAGCAGCAGGGCCTCGCGGACCATCGCGAGGTGCGACAGGTTGACGAGCTGGTCGATGTCGGGATCGGCGTCGCCCTCGACGTTCGAGGAGCCGTCCTTCTTGTAGAAGCCGTCGCCGGTCTTCGCCCCGAGGTCGCCCTGGGCGACGAGCTCGGTCTGGCGGGCGTGGTTGAAGAAGCGCGCCGAGGTGGACGTGTCGCCCTCGTCGACCTCCTCGACCATCTGCTCCTGCAGGTGCAGCGACGGGTCCAGGCCGAGCGAGTTCATGAGGAAGAACGGGCCCATCGGCAGGGCTTTGCCCTTCAGGCCGTCGTCGATCTTCTGGATCGACAGGCCCTGCTCCTGCTGCGCGCGGAAGATCTCGGACATCGACGCCGCGAGGATGCGGTTGACGGTGAAGCCCGGGCCCTCGCCGACGACGATGGGCTGCTTCTTCGTGGCCTGCGCGAAGGCGTAGGTCGTGGCGATCGTCTCGGGCGAGGTCAGGTCGCCCTCGACGATCTCGAGCAGCGGCATGACGGACGCCGGGAAGAAGTAGTGGGTGCCGACGACCTTGTCCGGGCGGACCGTCGCGACGGCGATGTCGGAGATCGCGAGGCCCGACGTGTTCGAGGCGAGGATCGCGTGGCCGGGCGTGACGGCGTCGAGCTCGGCGAAGACGGCCTGCTTGATCTCGAGCTTCTCCGGGACGGCCTCGATGACGAAGTCCACGTCGCCGAAGGACTCGTAGGTCAGCGTGCCCTCGATGCGGCCGACGACCTCGGCGACGTGCGCCTTCGCGTCCTCCTCGGACAGCCTGCCCTTCTTGACGAGGCGGCCGACCTGCTTCTGGGTGACGCCGGTGGCGACCTCGATGCCGTGGTCGACGAGCTCCTGCTTGACGTCCTTGAGGACGACGTCGATCCCGGCGGCGGCGATCGTCTGCGCGATCTGCCCGCCCATGGTTCCCGCGCCGACGACGGCGGCCTTGAAAACGAAGGACATGGCGGCTGGACTGCTCCTGAGCTCGGATGCGGTGGGGCCGGGGCCGCCGCGGTGGCGCGCCGCCGGAGGCGACGGAGCCTATCGGGGCGGTCGCGGGCTCCGTCGCCCGCAGGGGGCGGGTCCCGGCGGGGCCGCGGAGGTCAGCCCGTGAGCTCGCGACGGAGGCTCGCGACGGCGTCGGCGACCTCGTCCAGGGTCGGCAGGACGTCGTCGCGCAGCGTCTCGCGCTCGGCGACCCCGGCGTCCGTGATCCGGTAGAAGCGCCGCGACCGGCGGACGGGGTGCTCCCACTCCCCCACGGCCAGGCCCTCGTCCTCCAGGCGCCGCAGGAGCGGGTACATCGTGTTCGGGTTGACGGTCACGAGACCGCCGGAGAGCTCGCGGATCCGCTCGATGAGGCGGTTGCCGTACGCCGGCTCCTCGCCGTCGAGGAGCTGCAGGACGAGCAGCCGGACGAGGCCCGCGCGGCGCAGGGCGCCCGAGAGCGGGTCGCCCGGGCCCGCCGGTCGTCCGCCGCGGCCGGGCGCGGACTCCTCCGGGGGCACCTCCGCGCCGGGCCCGACGGCCTGCCGCGCGGCCTCGCGAGCCGCCTGCCGGGCCTGCCGGCGGCGCTCCGTGGTGGGGGTGTCCGCGGCCACCGACCCAGCATCGCAGGCGCGGAGGACCTCCGGAACCGCCCCGGGGGTCGGATCGGGCCCGTCCGGCGCCTCCCCGGACGGCCCCGGAGGACGCTCCGGCGTGCGCCGTGCACGTCCCGTCGGCGCCCCGGTCCGCCTCCCGGCCGGCCCCGGCGCGCCGCCGCTCGTCGCCCGCGCGCACCGAATGCCCCGCGGCGGCCCCTCCGTGGGGCAC
>WLOB01000197.1 GCA_009699505.1 Actinomycetota bacterium
CGCTCTTCCGATCTCCGTCGGGTCTCCCGCCCCCGCCGGGCGCCCCGCCGAGGCGCCCGTCACGGCCGGGCGCCTCCGCGTCGGCCCCACCCCGGGCCCGCCGCGACGCCGGTGCTCGCCTGGGTCGGGCTCGCCCTGGCGGCGCTCGGCGTCCCGGTCGGGGCCGTGCGGGTGCGGGGACGCCGGCGGCGGGCCACGGGCACCGTCCCGACCGCGGCCGCGCGTCGGTGAGGGCCGTCCGACGCACGCCGGTACCCTCCACCCCGCATGGGTTACCTCGTCACCACCCCGATCTTCTACGTCAACGCCGCGCCGCACCTCGGCCACGCGTACTCGACGATCGTGGCCGACGTCCTCGCCCGCCACCACCGCCAGCGCGGGGACGACGTGTTCTTCCTCACCGGCACGGACGAGCACGGCGAGCCCGTCGCCAACGTCGCCGCGGAGCGCGGGATCACCCCGCAGGAGCTCGTGGACGAGAACGCGCCGCGCTTCCAGGCCATGGGCCCCGTGCTCGAGAGCAGCAACGACTTCTTCATCCGCACCTCCGACCCGCGGCACAAGGCCGTCGTGCAGGAGATCCTGACCACGGTCAAGGAGGAGGGCTGGGTCTACGAGGGCCGCTACGAGGGCTGGTACTGCCCGAAGTGCGCCGACTTCAAGACGGAGACCGAGATCGCGGAGGGCAACACGTGCCCGATCCACGGCATCGCGCTCCTCCGGGAGTCCGAGACGAACTGGTTCTTCAAGCTCTCGGCCTTCCAGGAGCGGCTCGAGCAGCTCTACGCCGACCGGCCGGACTGGGTGGTCCCGCAGAGCCGGCGCAACGAGGCGCTCGCGTTCATCAAGGGCGGTCTGCAGGACGTCTCGCTCAGCCGCAACGCGATCACCTGGGGCGTCGAGGTCCCGTGGGACCTCGAGCACGTCTTCTACGTCTGGTGGGACGCGCTCCTGAACTACGTCACCGCGCTGCGCTTCGGCCGCGAGGGCGAGGACCTGACGACGAGCCACTGGCCGGCGACCCACGTCATCGGCAAGGACATCCTCAAGTTCCACACGATCTACTGGCCCGCGCTCCTCATGGCCGCCGGCATGGAGGTCCCGACCCGCGTCATGGTCGGCGGCTTCCTGCTCGTCGACGGCGCGAAGATGAGCAAGTCCAAGGGCAACGTCCTCGACCCGTTCGAGGCGATCGAGCAGTACGGCGCGGACGCCGTGCGCTTCTACCTGCTGCGCGAGGTCGCGTTCGGCTCGGACGGCTCCGTCTCGCTCGACGGGCTGAAGCTCCGCTACGAGTCCGAGCTGGCCAACGACTTCGGCAACCTCGCCTCCCGCTCGACCGCGATGGTCCGCCGCTACCGCGGCGCCGTCGTCCCCGACGTGGCCGTGGACGCCTCCGTCGCGGCCGAGTTCGACGGTCTGCCGGACACGGTCGCCACGATGCTCGACGGCGGCCAGATCAGCCAGGCGCTCGAGACGATCTGGGAGCGCGTGCGCCGCCTGAACCGCTTCGTCGAGGAGCAGGCGCCGTGGACGCTCGCCAAGGCCGAGAAGGCCGCCGACGAGGACCCGGAGGCCGCCGCCCGCGCGACCGCCGAGCTGGACCGCGTCCTGCGCACGCTCGTCGAGGGCGTCCGCTCCCTCGCCGTGCTCCTGCACCCGTGGCTGCCGGCCAGCACGGTCGTCCTGCTCGACGCCCTCGGCGCCCCCGAGCTGTCGTGGGCCGGCGCCGAGCTGGGTACGGGAGCCGCCGGCGCGGTCGGGGAGCTCGCCCCGCTGTTCCCGAAGGACCGGGCGGCCGCGTGAGCGCCGTCGCCCCGGCGCCCGGACCCGGGACCACCGCGTGATCGACAGCCACACCCACCTCGACTCCTGCGCCGAGCAGAACGACGAGCTCGTCGGCAACGCGCGCGCCGCCGGCGTGCGCCGGATCCTCACCGTCGGCATGGACGAGTCGAGCAACCGCACGGCGCTCGCCGCGGCCGACGCCTTCGACGAGGTCTGGGCCGCCGTCGGCCGGCACCCCAACGCGGCGACGGGCTACGACGCCGCGGCCGCCGCGGACCTGCGCGAGCTCGCCGCCCACCCGCGCTGCGCGGCCATCGGCGAGGCCGGCCTCGACTTCTTCCGCGAGGGTGCGCCCGGCGACGACCAGCGCGCCGCGTTCCACGACCAGATCGAGATCGCCCGCGAGACGGCCAAGCCGCTCGTCATCCACACCCGGGCGGCCGACGACGAGACGATCGCCACGCTGCGCGAGCGGGCCGACGGGGTCGTCGTGGTCCTCCACTGCTTCTCCATGCCCTCGCGCCTGCACGAGTGCCTCGACCAGGGCTGGTACGTCTCGTTCGCGGGCAACGTCACCTACCCGAAGAACGGCGACCTGGCCCTGGCCGCCGCGAGCGTCCCGGACGACCGGATCCTCGTCGAGACCGACGCGCCGTACCTCACCCCGCAGTCGCGCCGCCGCGAGCGCAACCAGACCGCCTACGTCACCGAGACCGCCCGGTTCGTCGCGGCGCAGCGCGGGCAGGCCTACGAGGACCTCGAGGCCGCCGTGACGGCCAACGCCGCCCGCGTGTTCGGGTGGGACGCGTGAGCGCCGCCGCCGACGGCGCAGGGGACGAGCCGACGCCCGCCGCCGCGGGCGGCGGAAGCGGCGACGTCGCGGGCACCGCGACCCCGGACGCCGCCGCGCGCCGGGCCCGCGAGGCCGCGGAGGCCGCCGCCGTCGCCGACGTGCTGGCCGGCGGGGGCGGCGGGCTCGTCCAGCCCAGCATCCGGCGGATGGCGGAGCACGGCGTCCGGCCGCGCCACGAGCTCGGCCAGAACTTCCTCGTCGACGACAACATCCTCGGCGTGATCGAGCGGCTCGCGGAGCTGCGGGACGACGACGTCGCCCTCGAGGTCGGCGGCGGGCTCGGCGTGCTCTCGGAGCACCTCGGCGCGCGGGTGGCCGGCCTGCACGTCGTCGAGCTCGACCGCGGGCTCGAGGAGCCGCTGCGCGAGGCGCTCGCCCCGTTCCCCGGGGCCCGGCTGCACTTCGGCGACGCGGTCAAGGTCGACTACGCCGCGTACGACCCGCCGCCGACGGTCTGCGTCTCGAACCTGCCCTACAACGTGGCCGCGACCGTCATCCTGCGGACCGTGGCCGAGCTCCCGACGTGCGACCGCTGGGTCGCGATGGTCCAGAAGGAGGTCGGCGAGCGCTTCGCCGCGTCCCCGGGCACGAAGGCCTACGGCGCCCCGTCGGCGCTCGCGCAGCTCTCCTGCGACGTGAAGGTGCTGCGGGCCGTGTCCCGCCGGATCTTCTCGCCGGTGCCCAACGTCGACAGCGTCCTGCTCGGCCTGCGCCGCGTCCGGCCCCCGGCCCCGCGGCCGGTGCGCGACCTGATCAACGCCGCCTTCCTGCACCGGCGCAAGGTGCTGGCGAAGTCCGTCTCGCTCGGCGCGCCGCGCGACGTGCAGAACGCCCGCCGCGACGCCATCAAGGTCGCGCTCGAGGAGGTCGGCCTGCCGCTCGACGTCCGCGCCGAGCGCGTCCCCGCCCTCGCCTTCGCCGACCTCGCACGGGCCATCGCCGCCGCCGACGGCGACGACGCGACCGTCGGTGCGATCGACACCTGGAGGACCGCATGACCCCCTCGCCCGCCCGCCCGACCGTCGGCGCCGGGGCGCGGACGATCGCGCCCGCGAAGCTCAACGCGACGCTCCTCGTCGGCCCGGTGCGGCCCGACGACGGCCGCCACGAGCTGACGTCGGTGATGCAGTCGCTGAGCCTCGCCGACGACGTGGCCCTCGTGCCCGCCCCCGACGGCGACGACGCCGACGGCGTGGACTGCCCCGGGGTCACCGGCGACAACCTCGCGCTGGACGCCCTGCGCGCCTTCCGGAGCGCCACGGGCTGGTCGGCCGGCCCGCTCACGGTGCAGATCGTCAAGCGGATCCCCGTCGCCGCGGGGATGGCCGGCGGGTCCACGGACGCCGCCGCCGTGCTGCGGCTCGCCGCGCACCTCAGCGGCCAGGACGACCCCGAGCTGCTGCAGGAGCTCGCCGCCGGGCTCGGCGCCGACGTGCCCCACGGCCTGCGCCCCGGCCTCGCGCTGGCCACGGGGGCCGGCGAGCGGCTCGTCCGCGTGCGGGGCGTCCTGCCGGGCGCCGTCGTCGTCGTCCGCGCCGACGTCGGGCTCGCCACCCCGGGCGTCTTCCGGCGCGCGGACGAGCTCGCGCCGCCGCGCACCGCGGAGGACCTCGAGGCCTGGCGCCTGCGGGTCGTCGACGCGCTGGAGGCGGTCGGCAGCGGCGAGCTCGCGCGCTACCCCGACGGGCTCGCGGTCAACGACCTCGGTGCGGCCGCCGTCGACCTCGCCCCCGTGGTCGGCGAGCACCTCGACGCGCTCGCCGCCGCGGGCGCCGCCCCGGCGCTCGTCTGCGGCTCCGGCCCCACGACGGTCGGCTGGTTCGCGGACGAGGCGACGGCCACCGTCGCGGCCCGGCGGCTGCGCGCGGACGGCCTGGACGCCCTGATCGCGGTGCCCTCCGCCGGCGCCCCGATCGCCGCGGTGGAGGCATGAGCGACCTCGGGACGACCGTCCCCGTCGCCCAGGTGCACCCGCTCTGGCTCTCGCTCCTCGTCCTCGCACCCGCGGTCGTCTGGTTCTTCCGTCGCCGGGGCACGAAGCCCGGCTGGGCGATCCCGGTGGCGGCGGTCGCCGTCGTCGCGGGCGTCCTCTTCGGGTTCGGGCTCGTCGAGATCCCGTCGCTCGAGGACCTGCCGCTGCAGGAGAAGGTCGGCGAGGTCGGCGACGCCCTCGGGCGCTGGGGCTACCTCATCGTCGGCGTCCTCGCGTTCCTCGAGACCGGCGCGTTCGTCGGCCTCGTCGCGCCGGGCGAGACGTTCGTCATCCTCGGCGGCGTCCTCGCGGGCGAGGGCACGCTGAGCTACGGCTTCCTGCTCGCGCTCGTGTGGCTCTCGGCGTTCCTCGGCGATGCCGCCAGCTTCGGCCTCGGCCGTCGCCTCGGCCGCGGGTTCCTCGTGAAGCACGGCCCGCGGGTGAAGATCACGCCCGACCGCCTCGAGCAGGTCGAGGGCTTCCTCGAGAAGCACGGCGGCAAGGCGATCGTGATCGGCCGCTTCCTCGGGTTCGTCCGCGCCGTCGCCCCGTTCATCCTCGGGTCCAGCGGGGTCTCGTGGCGGCGCTTCCTGCCGTACGCGGTCATCGGCAGCGGGTTGTGGGCCGGGCTCTTCGTGACGCTCGGCTACGTCTTCTGGCAGAGCCTGGACAAGCTCCTTGGCTGGATCAAGCAGGGCGCCTTCGCGTTCGGCACGGTCGTGGTGCTCGTCGTGGCGATCTTCGCCGCGGTGCACTGGCTCGGCGTCGAGGAGAACCGCGACAAGGCACGCGCGTGGCTCGAGGAGGCGCGGGGGACGCGCTGGGGCCGGGTCCTCCTCGCGATCTGGCGGCCCGTCTCCGGTCCCGCCCGCTTCGTCTGGCACCGCGTGACCCCCGGCGGCATCGGCCTCGAGGCCACGACGCTCGCCGCCGTCGCCGCGGTCGGCACCTTCGCGTTCGTCGCGCTGGAGTCCTCCCTGGACGACCGCGGACCCACCGGTCTGGCCGCCGGCGACGTCAGCACCCTGGACTGGGTCGAGCGGCTGACGTTCGGGCCCGCCGAGGAGCTCTCGCGGATCGGCGTGGTGCTCGGGTCCTACCCCGTCGTCTCCGGACTGGCGCTCCTGGCCGCCGCGTTCCTCGTCGGCCGGCGCCGCGTCGGCTCGGCGGTCGCGCTCGTCGCCTCGTCCGCCGCGGCGCTCGTCGTCGGCGCGATCGTCCGGGCCTCCGAGGGCCGGACCCCGCCGCCCGGGGCGCTCGAGTCCGTCGACGGGTCGAGCTTCCCGTCGCCGGTCGCCGTCAGCGCCGTGGTGTGGGTCGCGATCGCCCTCGCGCTCAGCCCGGCGGTGCGCCGCGTCCCCGGCCGGATCGGGCTGACGGGCCTCGCCGTCATCCTCGCCGTGGCGATCTGCACCGCGCCGCTCGTCCTGCGCACCGCCTACCTCTCGGACGTCCTGGCAGGCGCCGGGCTGTCCGCCGCGGTCCTCGCGGTCGTGGGCCTCGGCGCGATCGTCGTCGGGCACATCCGTCACACTCCCGACCCATGAGCGGGGACCTCACCACCTACCTCGTCGTCGGCGTCGGCGGCGTCGTCGCGCTGGCGACCGTGGTCTGGCTGATCTACGTCCCCGTGGTCCAGATGTACCCGACGTGGTGGCAGAAGACGGCCGCGGGCGTGCTCGCGACCGTCGTGGTCTGGGCGTTCGCCATCGGCGGGATCTACGTCGGGCTGCAGGTCGTGGACCGCTTCCTGAGCTGATCCCGGGCCCGTCGCGTGGCCCCCGGCACGGGCGTGCCGACGGCCCACCGGTACGATCAGGGTTGTGCATCCGCCCGACTCGCCGGTGGTCAGTGACGCGGGGCCCCTCGACGCCATCGCCGAGGCCGTGTCCTCCGGCGCAGGTCTACCGGCCCTCGCCCGCGCCGTCGCGCGCGCCCTCGACGCGGGGCTCGTCGTCGCCGACCGCGGCGGCGCGGTCCTCGCCGTGGCGGCCCGCTCGCGCGACGAGGAACGCCGGCTGCTGGCCGTGCGCGGCGAGCTCGACGCGCTCACCCTGACCGTCGCGGGGGAGACCGCGGGCAGCGCCGTGCTGCAGCACCGCGGCGAGCCCGACGCCGGCGTGCTGGCCCTCGTCCTGACCGTCCTGGCGCTCGAGGTCGAGCGCGTCCGCGCCCCCGCCCGCGCCAGCCAGGAGGAGTCCGCCGCCTTCTGCTCCGAGCTCCTCCAGGGCACACTCGCCGACGGTCCGGCGATCGTCGAGCGCGGGGGCGAGCTCGGGCTCGACCTCTCCGAGTCCACCGGCGCCCTCGTCGTCCGCGTCCACCCGCACGTCGCCGGGGACGAGGGCTGGCGGGCCCGCGCCCTGGCCGCGGTCGAGCGCGGGGCGCGGGCGGTCAGCCCCAGCTCCCTCGTCGGCGGCCTGGACCGCCCCGGCCCCGCCTGCGAGGTCGTCGCGCTGATCCCCGCCGGCGGCGACGAGGCGGTGTCCCGCGCCGCGCAGGCCGCCTTCACCGAGCTCGACGGCGTGCTGCCCGGCCACGGCGTCTCCGTCGGGCACGGCCGCGCGACGGACCAGCCCGCCGACCTGCCCCGCGCGGTGCAGGAGGCGCTCCTGGCCTGCAACGTCAGCGAGGGTGACCCCGAGAGCGCGGTCCTCGGCTTCGAGGAGACCGGCGCGTACCGCCTCCTGCTCTCCGCGATGAGCGAGAACCCCGACGAGCTGCGGCGCTTCTACGCCGAGACGATCGAGCCGCTCGCCGCCTACGACGCGCAGTACGAGACGGACCTCGTCGGCACGGTCACCGCGTACCTCGACGCGGACGGCTCCGTCGCCGCGGCCGCCCAGCGCCTCTTCACGCACCGCCACACCGTCCGGTACCGCCTCGAGCGGGTCCGCGAGCTCTGCGGCCTCGACGTCACCTCGAGCGACGGGCGCGAGCGCCTCAGCCTGGGGCTCAAGGCGATGCGCGTCCTCGGCCTGGGCCAGCACGACGGTCCGGCGCTGGGCGAGCGCGAGACGCGCCCCCGCCGCCCCGCCTCGGGCGGCCGCCGCACCGCGAGGTGACGGACCCGGCCCGGGCCAGGACACGGCCGGGTCCGGGCGCCGCGACCGACGGCCGCGCCGCGGTGGCGATCCGCCTCCGACGCCGGCCCGGACCTCACGACCCGGCCGGGGCCGGGACACGGCCGGGTCCGGGCGCCGCGACCGACGGCCCGGCGA
>WLOB01000198.1 GCA_009699505.1 Actinomycetota bacterium
CCCGTCCGGGCGCCCGTCACCCCGCACGGAGTGCCCCGCGTGCCGCCTCCCCAGCCGCTCGACGGCGTCCCCCCGACCCCCGCCGACCTCGTCCTGGACCCCGCCCCGACCCCGGGGTGGATCGCCCACGACGTCGAGGAGGAGCTGCCCGGCCTCGAGCTCCTCTCCTGGACCACGGAGGGGACGGAGTGGCGCCGCCGCTCGCCGAGGTGGGCGCGCGACTGGCTGGGCCGCCTCTCCACCCGCGTCGACGGTCCGACCGTCCTGAACGCCCACCGCGAGGACGCGCCGGCCGCGCACCGCGAGCTGCTGCGCCGGATCGGGCGGGACCCGAACGAGGACCGCGCCCCGCAGGAGGCCGCGTACCACGACCGCATCAAGCACGGCGGGTTCCCGCACCGCGGCACGCCGAAGGACATCCTGCTGCTCGTGCTGCTCGAGACGGGCGTGCCGATCTGGGCGCTGGACGCCGACCGGATCACGGGCGACCTCGGGATCCGGCGCAGCCTGCTCGGCGAGCTGGAGGCCGGGGAGCCCGCGCCGCGGCGGCGCGGCCCGGCCGGCCGGCTGCTCGGGCGCCCGGACCCCGCCGAGGAGGCCGCGGCGCGCCCGCCGCGTCGCCCGGAGCCGGTCGTGGTCGACGGCACGGGCGTGGTCGCGGAGATCGGGCGGGAGCCGCGGGACCCCTTCGTCGCGCGTCGGCGCACCACCCGCACGACGTTCTTCTGCGCGCGCGTCCCGGGCCTGCCGGACCTGCGCGTGGAGGAGGCGATCTGGATGTGCCGGTCGCTCGTCGAGCGCGGCGAGGACGACTGACGACCGCCGATCGCGCGGGATATTTACCGCGCGCCGGGGGCCCGCGCGTAGGTTCTGTCCCGTACGGCCGTCCCCGCCCGGGACGCCCGACGGCGGAGAGGAGCAGAGCGTGCACACGAGCGATCCCTGGGCGGCCGGCGACGCCGCCGCCGATCCCCTCCGCCACGCCCTGCGCCTGGCGCGCCTGAACGAGTCCGCCCGCGGCGGCCGGCGCATGGGCGACGCGGTGCGGTCGGTCGTCGACCGCTCCTGGCAGCGCTCCGCGGCCGCCGGCGTGGACCCGGAGCTCGACCGCCCCGGCGCGGTGCTGGATCGCGACGTCCTCGAGCGACGCCGGCAGGCGCACCCGCTGGCCGCGGTCCGCCCGACGCTCGCGCGGGTCCTGACGGACCTGACGACGAGCGCGCCGCACGTCTTCGCGCTCAGCGACGCGCGCGGCGTGCTGCTGTGGGTCGACGGCTCGGAGTCCGCCGTCGAGCGCGCCGGGGGCGAGATGGCGTTCGAGGCGGGGACGGACTGGTCCGAGCGCGCCGCCGGCACGAACGCCGTGGGCACCGCGCTCGTCGAGGAGCACGCGGTCCAGATCTTCAGCGCGGAGCACTTCCGCCCGGCGGTGCACGGCTGGACCTGCTCCGCCTCCCCCATCCGCTGCCCCGAGACCGGCGAGATCCTCGGCGTCCTCGACGCGACGGGCGACCTGCGCACCGTCGACCCGCGCACCCTCCCCTACCTCGTGGGCGCGACCCGGGCCGCCGAGCGGGTGCTGCGCGGTCAGGCCGAGCGGCGGGACGGGCGTCTGCGCGCCCTCGTGCGCCAGCGCGCGGCGGGGGCCCCGCGGCCGGAGCTCGCGCTGAGCCCGCTCGGGCGGGTCGTCGCGCTGGACCGCGGCGCGGGCGCGGTGGACCACGGCGCACCCGGCGCCGACGGGGGCGACCGGCGCTGGCGCCTGCCGCGACCGGCACCGGAGGGCGGGCCGATCCGCCTGCCCGACGGACGCATGGGGCACGCCGAGCCCTCGGGCGACGCGGGCTTCCTCGTCTACGCCGACGCGCCGGCGACCCGGCGCCGGCCCGCGGTGTCGCTCGAGCTCCTGGGCACCCACAGCCCGCTCGCCCGCAGGCGCGACGGGGCGCAGCCGCTCTCGCGTGGGCACGCCGAGATCCTCGCGCTGCTCGTGCACACCCCCGCCGGGATCACCGCGGAGCGCCTCGCGGTGCTCCTGCACGGCGACCGCGCCAACGCGGGCACGGCGCGGGCGGCGTGCTCGCGGCTGCGCAGCCGGCTGCCCGGGGTCGTCCAGGCGCGCCCGTACCGTCTGGCGACGGGCGTCGACAGCGACCTCGCGCAGGTCCGGGGTCGCCTGCGGGCCGGGGACCTGACCGGGGCCGTCGAGGCCTACCGCGGTCCGCTCTTGCCCGACAGCACGGCCCCCGGGGTGCGCGAGATCGCGGACGACCTGCACGCGGAGCTGCGCGGCGCGCTGCTCGAGGCCGGCGACGCCGAGGCGCTCGCGGGCTGGTGCGCCTCGCCGCACGGGGCGGACGACCTGCGGGCCGCGGAGGCCCTGGTCGTCGCGCTGCCCCACGGCGATCCGCGGCGCGGCGGGGCCGCGGGGCGCATCGCGTCGATGCGCCGGCGGCTCGGCGTGGACTGGGCGCCGGCGACGGTCGACGCCGGCGCCGGGCGCGGGCCCCGCGGCTGAGCCGGAACGGGCGGGCGGTCCGGCTGTGCGGGCGACGCGCCCGGCGTCGCGACGGCACCGCTGGTGCGGCCGACGACGACCGGGCGGGAACGCCCCCGGTCCCCGACCGGGGGCGCCGGGGCCCAGGGCCCCGGTCCCCGACCGGTCCGGCGTCTAGCGGCGGCGGCCGAAGAGCGCCGCGATCGCGCGGAAGGGCGCCGTGATGACGATCACGATGGCGTTGACGAGGCGGTTCACGATGGACATGCCTCGGCGGCTGCCCGTGCCGGGGGCCCCGCATGCGCCGCGGGGCCGAAGCGGGCCGGGCCCCTCAGCCCTCGACGCCCTCGGGGATCGTCGTGTGGAGCTCGGGGACGCGGGCCTCGTCGGCCTTGCGCCGCAGCTCGACGGCGTGCGCGGCGGCCTGGTCGCTGCGACGGGCGGCGTCGTCGGCGTCCTTGCGGGCGAGGACCGCGCGCTCGTCCATCTCGCGCGCCTCCTCGGCCGCCGACGCCGCGGCCTGCTCGGCCTTGTCGGCGGCGGCGCGCGCCTCGCGGGCGGCGCGGATGCGGGCGTCGCGGGCGTCGCCCGACTCGAGCTCGGCGTCGGCCGGCCCGTCGATGTCGATCCCGTAGTGCTCCTTGACGGCGGCGAGCTCGGCGGGGGACAGCCGGTCGTCCGCGTCGTTCTGCGGGGCGCCGGAGATCTGGTCCTCCCGGAACGCGACGCGGACGAAGGAGCGGGTGACCGTCGAGCCCTGCAGCGGCACGAGGTGGCGCTTGCGGCCGAGCAGGCCGCTCTTGACCGAGATCAGGACGGGCTCGGCGCCGTCGGCGCGGAACCACACGTCCTCGAGCTTGCCGACCTTCTGCTCGGCCACGTCGACGACGTCCTGGCCCTTCCAGTCCTGGATGGCTTCGATCTCGCGCATGGGGCTCCCGTACCCAGCGCGGGAGGGTGCGACGAGGCGGCCGGACGGCGGCCGGTCGCGGGGGCGCGCAGCCGGCGGGGCGGCGCGGCCGTCGACCGTGGCCCACCGCCGCCGACGCCCCCGCCCTCGGGTCAGACCTTCGCGACCTCGACGACGACCTCGCGGCCGTCGACGGTCACCGGCGTGCCCGTCGCGTCGCCGTAGGCCACGGACTCCGCGAGGACCTCCGCGGCGACGTACCCCTCGTGGGCCCGGACGGCGTCCAGGGCCTGCTGGTCCCCGCCCAGGCGCAGGTCGATCCGGTCCGTGACCTCGAAGCCGGCGTCCTGGCGCGCGACCTGGACCTGGCGCAGGACGGCGCGGGCCAGGCCCTCGGCGCGCAGCGCGTCGTCGACCTCGAGGTCCAGCGCGACGGCGTGCCGGCCCTCGCGCTCGAGGCCGTAGCCCTCGGGCGTCTCGAGCGACATGAGGAGGTCGTCCTCGCCGAGCTCGTGGTCGGTGCCCTGGACCTGGACGACGACGGGCTCGCCGGCGCGCAGGGCCGCGGCGACCCGCGAGCCGTCGAGGCCCTCGATGGCGGCGCGGACGTCCTTCATCCCCTTGCCGAAGCGCGGGCCGAGGGCGCGCAGGTTCGGCTTGAGCGCGACGCGGCCGAGCTCGTCGGCGTCCGCGACGAACTCGAGCGCCTTCACGTTCAGCTCGTCCGTGATGACCTCGGCGAGCCGCTCGATCGCGGTGCGCTCGTCGCCCGTGGCGACGACGACGGCCCTGCGCAGCGGCTGGCGCACGTTGAGCCCGGACGCCGCACGGGCGGCGAGGCCCAGGCGCACCGTCTCGCGCGCCGTGGCCATGTCGGCCTCGAGCGCCTCGTCGCGCACCGCGACGTCGACGGCCGGCCAGTCCTCCAGGTGCACGGAGTCGTGGGCGCCACCGAGCTGGACGTAGAGCTCGTCCGCGACGAACGGGGCGAGCGGCGCGAGCAGCGTCGCGACGCCGAGCAGCGCGTCGCGCAGCGTGCCGAGGGCGACGGGGTCGCCCGCCCAGAAGCGGCGACGCGAGCGACGGACGTACCAGTTGGAGAGCTCGTCGACGAAGGAGCCGATCGCCCGGCCGGCGGTCGTCACGTCGTAGGCGTCGAGCGCCTCCGTCGCGATCTGCGTCGTCGCCTGCAGGCGGCTGGTGATCCAGCGGTCCAGCTCGGTCGTCGTGCCCTCGGCGGGCGCGTCGGCGTCCGCCGCGATCGCGGCGTACTGGGCGTAGAAGCTCGCGGTGTTCCAGAGCGGCAGCAGGAACAGGCGGACGCCGTCGCGGACCGCCTCGTCCGAGTAGCGGTAGCCCTCCCACGGCTGCTTGCTCGTGAAGAAGTACCAGCGCAGCGCGTCGGCCCCGAAGCGGTCCAGCGCCTCGAACGGGTCGACGACGTTGCCCTTGGACTTGCTCATCTTCTGGCCGTTCTCGTCCAGGATGAGGCCGAGGCAGAGCACGTTCCTGTACGGCGCCTCGTCGCGCAGCAGCACGCTCTCGGCGAGCAGGGAGTAGAACCAGCCGCGGGTCTGGTCGAGGCCCTCGCAGACGAAGTCGGCGATCCGGTGCCCCTCGTAGTGCGCCGTCCCCGCGGGGTCGTGCGGGGCGCCGTCCTGCGCGAAGGGCATCGCGCCCGAGTCCAGCCAGACGTCGAGGACCTCGGGGACGCGGCGGAACGTCAGGCCGTCCTCCTCGAACTCGACGTCGTCGACGTACGGGCGGTGCGGGTCCTCCAGGGTGACGCCGGAGCGCTCGGCCAGCTCGGCCAGCGAGCCGATCACGACGCGCCGCGGGAGGTCCTCGCCGTCGGGCACTGTCGTGGACTGCCACACCGGCAGCGGCGTGCCCCAGTAGCGCGAGCGGCTGATCGCCCAGTCGACGTTGCCGCGCAGCCACTCGCCGAAGCGGCCCTCCTTGATGTGCTCCGGGTGCCACGTGACCGTGTCGTTCGCCGCGAGGAGGTTGTCCCGGACCGCGGCCGTGGCGAGGTACCAGGACGGGCGCGCGTAGTAGATCAGCGGCGTGCCGCAGCGCCAGCAGTGCGGGTAGGAGTGCTCGTAGCGCTGCTTGCGGTGCAGCAGCCCGCGCTCGGCGAGGTCCGTGACGAGGTCGAGGTCGAGCTCCTTGACGAACCGGCCGGCGTACTGCGGCGCGACGGACGTCACCCGCTCGTCGTAGGTGCCGTCCTCGCCGACCGGGTTCAGCAGCGTCGTGGGGTCGCGGGCGTCGAACGCCGCGGCGTCGAGGCCCTCGGGGAACGCACCGGCCGCGGCGGCGTCGGAGATCGTCGCGAAGTCGTCCTGGCCGAACGCCGGGGCCAGGTGGACGACGCCGGTGCCGGAGTCCGTCGAGACGAAGTCCGCCGTGACGACCGCGCCGCGGCCGCCGTCCCGCCGACCCTGGGCGACGAACGGCGCCTCGTAGACGACGCCGGCGAGGCGCTCGCCCGTGAAGCCGGTGCCGAGGATCTCGGCGTCCTCGCCCAGCGCGGCACCGACGAGGTCGCGCGCCACGACGACGACGTGGCCGACGCCGTCGCGGTCGGGCGCCTGGGCGCGCACGTACTCCACGTCGGGGTTGACGGCCGCCGCGACGTTCGCCCACAGCGTCCACGGGGTGGTCGTCCAGACGACGAGGCTGTCGCCGTCCTGCAGCGGGCTGTCGGCCGCGAGGCGGTCCGCGACGACGGGCAGCCGGACGTAGGCGGAGGTGTCCTTGATGTCCTGGTAGCCCTGCGCGACCTCGTGCGAGGAGAGCGCGGTGCCGCAGCGGGTGCAGAACGGGACGACCTTGTTGCCCTGGTAGAGGCGGCCCTGGGCGTCCATCTCCTTCAGCGCGGACCAGACGGACGAGACGTAGCTCGCGTCCATCGTGCGGTAGGCGTCCTCGAGGTCGACCCAGAAGCCGACGCGGCGCGTCAGGCGGTCCCAGTCCTCGAGGAACGTGAAGACGGACTCGCGGCAGGCGGCGTTGAAGCGCTCGATCGACGCGCGGGTGTCGCCCGGGACGAGGTTCTCGATGTCGTGCTTCGAGTGCAGGCCGAGCTGCTTCTCGACGGCGATCTCGACCGGCAGGCCGTGGCAGTCCCAGCCGCCGCGCCGCTCGACCCGGTGCCCGCGCATCGTCTGGAAGCGCGGGAAGACGTCCTTGAAGACGCGGCCGAGCACGTGGTGGACGCCCGGGCGGCCGTTCGCGGTCGGCGGGCCCTCCCAGAAGACCCACGGCTCGGCGCCGTCGCGCTGCTCGAGGGACCGGGCGAAGACGTTCCGCGCGGCCCACCGCTCGGCGACCTGCGCCTCCAGCTCGGGGAACGACTGCCGTGGGTCGATCACGGCGCGACGGGGCGGAGCGGACACGGACCAAGTGTAGGACGACCGCGCCCGGCGCCGATCGCCCCTGGGGACGGGCCTTCGACCCGCGCGGGACGGACCGCCCCCGACCGCCGGGGCCCCGTGGCGCCGCCGGCCGCCGGCTAGCGCTCGACCCAGCTCTCGATGAGCCGGCGGGCGATCGCGGAGCGGGGCGGGAGCAGCAGGCCGTCGCCCTCCGGCGGGTGGTCCCACGAGTCGTCGAGCGCGGCCTCGCGGACCTCGTCGCGCGAGAACCAGCGCGCGTCCTGCAGCTCGTCGTCCGTGCCCCCGATATCGCCGGAGCGGTACGGCACGACGAAGCCGAGCATGAGCGAGCACGGGAACGGCCACGGCTGGGAGCTGTGGTACTCCGGGACGCCGACGAGGACGCCGACCTCCTCGAGCACCTCGCGCGCCACGGCCTCCTCGAGGCTCTCGCCGGGCGAGACGAAGCCCGCCAGGGTCGAGTAGCGGCGGGCGGGCCACGCGCTCTGGCGACCGAGCAGGACGCGGTCGCCCTGCTCGTCGGCCACGAGCATGATCACGACGGGGTCCGTGCGGGGGTGGTGGCCCGTGCCGCAGACGTCGCAGGTCCGGGACGTGCCGCCCTCGCCCGAGGTCGTGGCCCCGCCGCAGACCCCGCAGAAGCGCGTCGCGCGGTGCCAGTTGAGCAGGCCGGTGGCGTAGGCGACGAGGCCGCCCTCGGCCTGCGAGAGCACCTGCGCCGCGCTGCGGACCCCGAGCCGCTCCGCGGCCTCCGGTGCGGGCTCGCCGCGCATGCCGCCCGCGCCGACGAGCGGCGCGCGGACGCCGTGGGGCGGCGGGTCCTCGTCCACCGCGTAGAGCGGGCCGTGCGCGTCGACGCCCAGGAGCACCAGGTCGTCCATGCGCCGGGCCTGCTCGACCACGTCGTCCAACGGGACGTACTCGAGCGCGGAGCCGGACGACCGGACCCCGGCGTCGCCGAGCACGAGGGCCCGGGCGCCCGGGTCGCGGCGCTGCGCGCGCAGCCATTCGGGGTC
>WLOB01000199.1 GCA_009699505.1 Actinomycetota bacterium
ACGGTTACGCCGGCGTAGAGGAACGTGAGCGATCCGCGGGAGAGGCCGCTGCCGGTGTCGGTGATGCGGGCGGTGACCTTGACGGTTCTGGCTTTGCCGGTGACGTCGACGGTGCGTGGCTGGAAGTCCAGCGACTCGATCGTCGGCGCCGACACGTCGGCAGCGGCCGCGGGCTGCGCCCAGAGACCGACGAGGATCAGACACGAGCCGACGGCCAGCAGGACGCGACGCAGGACAGCGAGACGGGAACACCACACGTCGCCGACCTTAGCCCGAGACGGTGTCAACCTGGTTGCGATCAGCGATCGTTGGGGCACGCGTCGCCCGCCAAGGCACCGGACGATGACGAGTCTCGCGTGGCCATGAAGGACTGCTGACCGCTGCCTCGTCCGCGTCCGGACGAGGCCGCGGGTCACGCTCAGGGCGTGACGGGCCCGACGACCTCCGTGACCGCGTCGGTGGTCTGGCCGGTGGCGTCCACGGCGGTGACGACGACGCGGAGGGTCCTGCCGATGTCCGCGGCCGTGGCCCGGCGGGCCGAGGTCGCCACGCCGAGCGGCGCGCAGTCGTTGCCATCGACGTCGCAGCGCATCCAGTTGTAGCGGTACGTGACCTTCGTCTCGCTCGACCATGCGCCCGGGTAGGCCTTTAGGGCGGTCTTGTACTGCGGGGTGCCGGCGATCGTGGGGGCCACCGTGTTGACCGGGGCGGCGGGCCCGGCGACCGGCTGCGTCAGCTCGGAGGTCGCGGTGGTGGCCTGGCCGCCGCCGGTGGTGGCGGTCTCCTGGACCCGCAGGCGCTTGCCGGCGAGCGTGGCCTTCAGGACGTAGCTCGTGTTGTCGTTGCGGACGGTGACGCAGTGCTCGCCGTCGGCATCGCACGCCTGCCAGGCGAGCTTGCGGGCGAACGGGACGGCGCTGGAGAACGCCGTTCGGGTCGTCTTCAGCGTCTCGCCGGACCGGGGCGTGCCGCTGATGACGGGGGCAGCCGTGATCGTGGGGGCGCCCGCGCCGGCGATCGGCTCGGTCGCGTCGGAGGAGGCGGTGGTGGTGCCGCCGTTCGGGCGGGTCGCGGTGATCAGGGCGCGCAGGCGCTTGCCGACGTCCGCGCGGGCCGGCTTGTACGTGCTGCGGGTCTGGCCGGCGATGTCGGAGCACGCGTCGCCGTCGGCGTCGCAGCGCCGCCACTGGGTGCGGTAAGAGAGCGCCGCACCGGACCACGTCCCGCGCTGGGCGGTCAGGGTGGAGCCCTCCTTCGCCACACCCGTCACCGTCGGGGGCTCGACCGGCGCGGGGCCGGAGAACGGGGTGAAGAGCTCGGCCGACGCGAGGTACTGGTACGAGGGGCTGAGCCCGCTGATCACGAGCACCCGACCGTCGCGCAGCAGCACCGCGGAGGAGTCGGCCCGTGCCGCGCCCATGGGGGCCGCCGCGCGCCACGTCCGTCGGGCGGTGTCGAAGAGCGCCGTCGAGGACTGGGCGTAGTAGTCGCTGCCCTGGCCCCCGGCGACGAGGGCCTTGCCGTCGGCCATCGTCGTCAGGGTCGGGTTCCAGCGGACCGGGCCGGGCGACGGCGTCGGCGACCAGGCGTTGGCGGCGGGGTCGTAGGTCGCGCCCGCGTCCTCGGTCCCGACCTCGGGGTAGCGGTACCCCGCGGTCGTGAGGATGGTGCCGTCGTGGAGGAGCGTCGCGGACGTGTCCATCTGCGCGACCCCGCCGGCGGGCGTCCACGTCCACGTGTTCGCGGCCGGGTCGTAGATCTCCGAGCTGCCGAGCGTCGCGGTGTAGTACCCGCCGCCGGTGAGCAGGACGCGGCCGTCCGGAAGCGCGGTGGCTCGCGCGTTGAGGCGCGGCGTGAGCGGGGAGGCGATGGGCGACCACGAGTTCGACTCGGGGTCGTAGATCTCGGCGTTCTCCGCGACGAACTGGTTGTGGTCGTAGTAGCCGCCGGCCACGAGGACGCGCCCGTCCGGCAGGACGGCCGACGCGGCCTGCGCCCGCGGGGAGTGCATCGGCGGCCCCGCCGACCACGTCTCGGTCCTCGGGTCGAAGATCTCGGTCGACGACTGGATGCCCGCCCAGCCGCTGCCGTAGCCGCCGGCGACCAGGACGCGGCCGTCGGGGAGCCGGTCGACGGTCGCGGCCGAGCGCTTCGCGCGCAACGGGGCGACCAGCGTCCAGTCGTCGGTGGTCGGATCGAAGATCTCGGCCGCGGTCGTCGGCTCGCCGCCGTCCCGGCTCCCGCCGCCGCCGGCGACGAGCACCCGACCGTCCTGCAGCAGGACGCCCTGGCTCCTGAAGTGGGCGTCGTGCATCGCGCCGGTCGGCGCCCAGGATCCGCCGTAGTCGGCGCGCGAGAGCGCGGGAGCGGCGAGCAGTGCGAGGACGGCGAGCGTCAGCGCCGCGACGAGGGCGCGGTGCGGCCGGCGGTCGAGGGACGTTGGGCCGGCGGGCACGACGGTCGCCGGGAGGCTCCGGGCGGGCACGCCGGGGAGCGGGGATCGGGGCATGAGGACTCCTGGGATCGCGACGCCCCGGGGCGCTCCGTGCGTGCGGAGCGTCGGGGCGTCTGCGGTGGACGATGTGGGACCGGTCAGCCGGCCGACGCGACGCGGGTGCTGGGCGAGTACTGGACGGCGGAGCCGCCGCTGTTCCGGGCGGTGACGTTGACGCGGACGTACGTGCCGCCGTCCGCGGCGGTCAGCTCGTACGTGCTGCCGGTGGCGCCGGGGATGGAGGTGCAGGAGCCGTTGGCCGACTTGGAGGGGCAGCGGCGCCACTGGTAGGCGTAGGTGCCGGGGTCGTTGTCCCACCCGCCCGGCGTGGTCTGCAGCTCGTTGCCGACCCTGAACCCGGAGCCCGTCTTCACGGTGACGACGGGGGTGCCGGTGCCGACGGGTGCCGGGGCCTTGACGAGCGTGCTCGCGGAGGTCTGCGTGGCGGAGCCCCCGCTGGTCTTCGCGGTGACGTTGACGCGGACGTACGTGCCGTCGTCGTCGTTCGTCAGCTCGTACGTGCTGCCGGTGGCGCCGGGGATGGAGGTGCAGGAGCCGTTGGCCGACTTGGAGGGGCAGCGGCGCCACTGGTAGGCGTAGGCGCCGGGGTCGTTGTCCCAGCCGCCCGAGGTCGTCCGCAGGGTGGTGCCGACCCTGAAGCCGGTGCCGGTCTCCACCGTCACGGCCGGGGTGCCGGTGCCGACCGGGGCAGGGGCCTTCACCAGGGCGCTGACGGAGAACTGGGACGCCGAGCCGGCACTGTTGCTCGCCGTGACGCGGACCCGCAGGTACGTGCCGTCGTCGGCCGCGACGGGGGTGTACTCGACCGTGTCCGCCCCGTCGATCACGGTGCAGGAGGCGCTGGCGGTCTTCGCGGGGCAGCGCCGCCACTGGTAGGCGAACGAGGCGGGGCTGTTCTGCCACGCGCCCGTCGACGCCGCGAGCGGCACCCCGACGCGGAACGCCGTGCCGACGGCGGGCGTCACGGTCGGCGCGCCGTCGGCGACCGGTGCGGCGGGACCGGCGACCGGCCCGAGGACGTTCGACTGGGCGAAGGCGTACCGCTCGTCGTCGTAGTACCACTCGCACCGCAACGTGTCGAAGTCGTACGACCCGCACTCGCGAGCCACCTCGTTCCCCAGCTGCTGGACCCGCAGGAAGCGTCCCTCGTCCTCCGGCGTGGGCGTGTACGAGTCGTGATCGTTCGAACGGAACTCGCAGCTGTCCGTCCAGGTCTCTCCGCGCGCGTCCGCGCAGCTGTACCAGTACGCGGCGTCCATGCGGAACCGCGAGCCCGGGCTGTACGAGATCTGCGCGCGGGTCAGCCGGACCGGGACGCCGACCGTCGCCGGACCGTCGAGGTGCGGATCCGACTGGTACTGGACCGCGCCGGCGCTCGGGGCGCCGGCGAGGCAGGCGACGGCGGCCGCGAGGGCGGCGGCGACGACCGAGGATCGCCGTCGGTGCCCACGGGCCGGGACCAGTACTCGTACGTGCGACATCGATGCTCCTGGATCGACGCGCGTCCCGGCGCCGTCGGACGTGGTCCTACGGCGGGCGGGTGCGCGTCAGAGGGGTGGATGAAACGACCGACGCGCGTGCCCGGGGGCGGCATCCTGCACCGTGCCGCGCAGGCTAACAGGATTAGCCGGTGCGCGGGGAGTTCGTGGACGAACGGTTTCAGCACCGCGGTCGCCGCCCCTCCGGCGAACGATCGTACACTCTCGCCCGTGCACGTCGGCGTCGTCGGACTGGGGTACGTGGGGCTCCCGCTGGCCGTCGCGTTCGCCGAGGCGGGACTGCGCGTCACCGGACTCGACACGGACCCGGCACGGGTGGCCGGGATCGCCTCGGGCCGCTCGCACGTCGGCGACATCCCCGACGACCGGCTCGGCGCGACGTCGGCGCGCTTCGTCGCGACCACGCGTCCGTCCGACCTCGCCGTCGCCGACGCGATCCTCATCTGCGTCCCGACGCCGCTGACCCCGGAGCGGGAGCCGGACCTCGGGCCGCTCCTGGCCGCCGGCCGCGTCGTCGCGGGGCAGCTGCGCGCGGGGCAGCTCGTCGTCCTGGAGTCCACGACCTACCCGGGCACGACGCGGGACCAGCTGCTCCCGCTGTTCGAGGCCGGGGGCCTGCGCGTCGGGACGGACGTCCACCTCGCCTACTCGCCGGAGCGGGTCGACCCCGGTCGCACCGACCACACGCTCCGCAGCACGCCGAAGGTCGTCGGCGGGGTCACGGCGGGGTGCGCCGAGGCCGCGCGGGAGCTCTACGCGAGGGTGTGCGACGAGGTCGTCGTCGTGTCGAGCCCCGAGGCCGCGGAGCTGGCGAAGCTGCTCGAGAACGTGTTCCGGTCGGTGAACATCGCGCTGGTCAACGAGCTCGCGCTGCTCTGCGACCGGATGGGGATCGACGTGTGGGAGGTCGTCGACGCCGCGGCGACGAAGCCCTACGGGTTCATGCGCTTCGATCCCGGCCCCGGGATGGGCGGGCACTGCATCCCCGTCGACCCGTTCTACCTCTCGTGGCGCGCGCGGAGCTTCGACATGACGACGGAGTTCGTCGAGCTGGCGGGCAAGGTCAACCAGCAGATGCCCCACCACGTCGTCGAGCGCGTGCAGCGGTCGCTCAACGACGTCGGGCTCGCCGTGCGCGGCGCCCGGATCGCCCTGCTGGGCGTGGCCTACAAGGCCGGGACGTCCGACACCCGGGAGTCCCCGGCGTTGAAGATCATCCGGCTGCTGCGCGAGCTCGGTGCCGACCTGCGCTACCACGACCCGCTGGTGCCGACCGTGGAAGGGCTGGAGTCCTCGGCGTTCCCCGCGGTGCTGGACGAGATCGACCTCGCGGTGCTGGTGACCGCCCAACCCGGGATCGACGTCGACGTCACGATCGCCCGTGCCCCGCGCCTGCTCGACCTGCGAGGCGTCACGCGCGGTCACGACGCCGACCACGTGGAGCGGCTGTAGATGGCCGGAGCGGTCCCGCTCGCGGTCCAGGGCATCCTCGACCTCGCGACGGTGCTCCCCGTCGAGGAGGTCGTCGACCTCGGTCCCGCCGACGGGATCGCGGTCTCCGAGGACGTCCGCAGCACGCGCAAGGAGCGGATCCGGCGGTTCCCGATCGTCGCCGACCGCGCGTACGAGGCGACGCTTCGCGCGCACCTGGAGCGCTACGAGCGCTACCACGTCGGGCGGATCGGGCTGATGTCGATCCCCGAGTGTCGCGCCGCGGGCGCCCACCTCGTGGTGGTCAAGGACGGCGCCTACGTTCGGGAGTCCTCGCGCGGCGGACAGAGCTTCCGCGACCGGTCGCTCTTCCCGCGCGACGAGCAGGACTCGATCCTGTTCGAGGAGTCGCGGCCGAGCACCCGCATCGACGGCTCGGCGCTCGTCGTCGGCGCGAAGGCCGCCGACGGCTACTTCCACTGGATGACCGAGATCGTCCCCCGTCTGGTCGCCGGGCGGCGCGACGATCGCGCCCGCGCGATGCCCGTCGTCATGCGGCCGACCGGCCACGAGTACCAGCGCGAGACGTTGCGCTGGCTGGGTGTCGAGCCGACCGTCGTCGAGACCCCGATCGTCGAGATCGAGCGCGCGATCGTGCCGACCTTCCCCATCCATCTCAAGCGCGGCGGGCGCTACTCCGGCGAGCTGGTCGAGCTCGTCCGCGAGTTCGCCGGCACGGTCGCGCCGCGCCACGAGGGCGAGACCCCGCGGCGGCTCTACGTCTCCCGCCGGGACGCCCGCCACCGCCACGTCGCCAACGAGGACGAGGTCGAGGCCGCGCTGACCCGGGAGGGCTTCGCCTGCGTGACCCTCACCGGGACGCCGGTGCCGGAGCAGATCCGGATGTTCGAGCAGGCGGAGGTCGTCGTCGCCCAGCACGGCGCCGGGCTCACCAACCTGCTCTTCGCGCGGCCCGGGACCCGTGTGGTCGAGCTCTATCCCCGCGGCTTCATCGCGCCGAGCCCCTTCTGGATGCTCGCGAGCCTGGCGGGTCTCGACTACTCGATGATGGTCTGCGACGTCGTCCCGGACTCCGTGATTCCTGGCCGCGGCCACAACAACGCGGACATCGTCGTCGACGTCCGCGCGCTCCTGCGGTCCGTGCCGGGTCCGCGTCGGCGCGGGTGGCGGATCGGCCGTCGCCCGGCCCGCGGCTGAGGGCGCGGGCGACGCGCGCGGCGTCCGTCGCACGGCGATCGGTCGGGGCGCAGCGCGGGGAGGTCGGTGGAGCGCCGGTCGCGTGCCGGCGGTCAGGACGCGGAGGACCCCGGTCGCCCGAGGATCGAGCGGTACACGCCCGCGAGGACCTCGGCCTCCGCGTCCCAGGTCGCGGTGGCGGCGTACGCGGTCGTCGCGCTGCGCATCCGCTCCTGCGCCGCGGGGTCCACCCCGGCCCGGATCGCCGCGGCGACGTCGGCGACGTCGAGCGAGGCGCTCACGACCCCGAGCCCGTGCTCGCGGACGACGCCTGCCAGGACGGGCACCGGGCTCGAGAGGACCGGGACGGCGGCGCGGACGTACTCGAACAGCTTGTTCGGCAGGGTCAGCTCGTAGGAGCGGCAGATCGGCTCGATCAGCGCCAGGCCGAGCGTCGCGCCGGCCGCCGCCGCGACGACCTCGCCGGGCGGGACGGCGCCGGCGAGGACCACGCGGTCCGCCACCCCGCGCGCGCGGGCGCGGTCCTCGAGCGCCGCCGCGTAGGCCGCGGGCCCCGGGCCGACGATCCGGAAGCGGACGCCCGGGGCGAGGGGGAGGGCGTCGATGGTGAGCTCGAGGCCGCGGCCCCGCATCAGCCCGCCAACGTAGACGACCTCGGGCGGCCCGGGCCGCGGACCGGTCGACGGGACCGCGTCGCCGACCGGGATGTTCCGGACCGCGGGAGGCGTGGGGATGCGGTGCCGCTCCGCGAGGGCGCGGGAGTAGCCGGGGCTCGCGGTGATGAGGCCGTCGGCCGCGCGGACGAAGGCCGCCTCGCTCGCCAGGAGCCCCGGCCGCCACTCCGGGCGCCCGTTGCGGTCCGCCCACAGCTCGTGGCTGTCGTAGAGGACGCGGGCGCCCGTGATCCGCCGGATGGCGAGCGCCGGCCACATCGTGTTGTGGTCGTTGGCGTGGACGACGGTGGGCCACCACGCCCGGGCGACGGCGACCGCGCCGCGCGCGTAGGCCGTCGCGCGGACCGTCCGCCGGGCGGCGGCGCGGGCGGTCCAGCCGGGGGCGTCGGCGATCCCCGGGGCCGGGGCGGACGCCGACCGCGCGGTCGCCCGACCGGCGTCGGGC
>WLOB01000002.1 GCA_009699505.1 Actinomycetota bacterium
AGCGCCGGCGGCGGGGGAGGACCTCGATCGCCGGACTGCCGGCCGCCGTCGCCGCCGCGCTGCCCGCCCTGGGCCGCCGCGCCGTCGCCGTCGCCGGCCGCGCCACGCCCCGCACCGACCTGACGGTCTCGCTCTGCATGATCGTCAAGGACGAGGAGGCGATGCTCGGGCGCTGCCTGGCGAGCGTCCGGCCGTTCGTCGACGAGCTCGTGGTCGTCGACACGGGCTCGACGGACCGGACCGTCGAGATCGCCCGGGAGCACGGGGCGCGGATCCTCCACCACGAGTGGACCCACGACTTCGCGGCCGCGCGCAACGTGTCGCTCGAGGCCGCCACGGGCGACTGGATCCTCTGCCTCGACGCCGACGAGGTCCTCTCGGAGGGCGAGGGGCCGCGCCTGCGCGCGCTCGCCGGCCGCACCTGGCGCGAGGCGCTCTACCTCGTCGAGACGAATCACACGGAGGAGCTCGAGATCGGCGCGAGCACCCGCCACCTCGCGCTGCGCCTGTTCCGCAACCGCCCCGGCCGGCGCTTCTCCGGCCGCCTGCACGAGCAGGTCGAGGAGCTCGCCGCGCTGCCCGCCCAGCGCCGGGAGGTCACCGACGTGCGGATCGAGCACTACGGCTACCTCGGCGAGGTGCGCGAGCAGAAGGGCAAGGAGCAGCGCAACCGCGTCCTGGTGGAGCAGCAGCTCGCCGACGGCGACGACCGCGCGTTCGTGCGCTTCAACCTCGGCTCGGAGCACATGGCCTCGGGCGAGTTCGCCGAGGCCGTCGAGCAGTTCACCGGCCCGTGGGCCGAGGCCTACGGGATCACGGACGTCCCGCCGCAGGGGTTCGTGCCGATCCTCGGCTCGCGACTGGTCGAGTCGCTCCTGGCGCTCGGGCGCCTCGAGGAGGGCGAGCGGACCGCGCTGCAGGTCCTCGAGCGGTTCCCGGACTTCACCGACGTCGTGCTGCTGCGCGGGCACCTCGCCCGCCTGGCCGGCGACGAGGACGCGGCCTGCGCGCACTACCGCCGCTGCCTCGTCATGGGCGACGCGCCGCCCGCCTACCTGCCGTCGACCGGCGTCGGCGGGCACCTCGCCGCCCGGTCCCTCGCCCGGATCCTCGCCGCCCGCGGCGAGCACGACGAGGCCGAGGCGCTCCTGGAGGACGTCCTGCGCCGCAGCCCGCAGCAGGTCCGCGCCGCCGAGACGCTCGCCGAGCTGCTCCGCGCCCGCGGGGTCCCCGGCGACGTCGTGCTGGCGCGGATCGCCGCGTGCGCGCCGGGCATGCTGCCGACGGGCCGGCACCTCGTCGCGGCGGCCCTGCACCGCTCGGGCGCCGTCGAGGAGGCCGAGACCGAGCTGCGCGCCGTCCTGGCCGCACGGCCGGGCTACGACGCCGCGCGCCTCGAGCTCGTGCGCCTCCTGCTGCTCGCCGACCGGCTGCCCGAGGCCGCCGACGAGGCGCTGCGGGTGCCCGCCGGCTCCCGGCTCGAGCCCGACGCGCTGCGCAACGCCGCGTTCGCGCGCCTCGCCGATGGCGCGCCCGTCCACGACGTCCTGGCCCGCACCGCCGACGCGTTGCCCGGCGCGGAGCACGCCCTCTTCCTCGCCTGGGCCGGCGGCTCCCCGGCCCTCGCGCCGGCGGCCGCCGAGTCGGCGCTGACGATGCTGAACGCGCTGGCGCGGATGGAGCGCTTCGAGGCGTTCGAGGCCCTCGTCGGCGTCTTCGAGCGCCTCGGCCTGCCGTGGCGCCGCCGCCGCGAGCTGCTCGCCCAGGTCTACCTGCGCCGCGGGTTCCTGCAGTCCGCGGCGGAGGAGTGGATGCGCGTGGTCGACCGCGACGGGCCCGACGCCGACGCGCTGCGCGGGCTGGCGATCGTCGCCGCGCGGATGGGCCTGGAGGAGGACGCCGCGACGTTCCTCGCCGACGCCGAGGCGCTCGCCGCGGCCTGACCCCGTCGGGCGGTCTCCGCGCCCGGCGCGGGCCGCCCTCCCGCCGGTCCGCCGTCGACCGCCCGCTCGGCCCGGCCCGCCCCGCGGCCGGTCCGCGGTCGACCCGGCCGCGTCGCGCACTAGGGTCGGCCCCGATGCCGTCGCTGCGGGTGCTGATCGCCGAGGACCAGGTGCTGCTGCGCCAGGGCATCGCGCGGCTGCTCCAGGACGCGGGGATGGACGTCGTCGCCCAGGCGGGCGACGCGGTCGACCTGCTGCGCAAGGTCCGCGCGCACCGGCCCGACGTCGCGATCGTCGACGTCCAGATGCCCCCGGACCACACGGACGACGGCCTCCGCGCGGCCGTGCGGATCCGCGCCGAGCTGCCCGACGTCGCCGTGCTCGTCCTGTCGGGGTTCCTCGAGGAGCGCTACGCCCTGGAACTCGTCGGGGACGACGCCCGGCGCGTCGGCTATCTGCTGAAGGACCGCGTGGTGGACGTCGACTCCTTCGTCGCCGCGGTCCGTCGCGTCGCCGCCGGCGGCTCGGCCCTGGACCCCGACGTCGTCGCCCGGATGGTCGGGCGGCCCCGCGAGGGCGACCCGCTCGCGGCGCTGACCCCGCGCGAGCTCGACGTCCTCGGCCTGATGGCGCAGGGGCTGTCGAACCGCGGGATCGCGGGCGCGCTGTCCGTCGGCGACCCCGCGGTGGAGAAGCACGCCACGCGGATCTTCGGGAAGCTCGGCCTGGGCGGCGAGCCCACGGAGCACCGTCGCGTGCTCGCGGTCCTGACGTTCCTGCGGGCGGGCTGAGCGCTCGTGCCGACGGGCTGCGGCCGGGTCGCCGGAAGCGGCTCGTGCGACGGCGGGCGGGTGGGGCGCCGCGCGGCGCGACCGGGCCGTGGCGCCACGGCACGCGGCTCGGCCGCACCCGTCGCGGCCGCGGCTCCTCAGGGGCCGGGAGGCACGGCGCCGCCACCCACCGGGAGCCGGGCGACGACGGTCGTCCCGCCGCCCGGTGCGTCGCCGACCGCGAGCGTGCCGCCCGTCGCCTCGACCCGGTCGCGCAGGCCCTGCAGCCCCGACCCGGCGGCCGGGTCGGCGCCCCCGCGACCGTCGTCGGCGACGAGCACGCGGAGGACCCCGGCGGTCTCGGTCACCTCGACCCGCGCGCGTCCCGCCTCCGCGTGCCGGGCCACGTTGGCCAGGGCCTCCGCGACCACGAAGTACGCCGTCGCCTCCACCGTCGCCGGACGGCGGCCCTCGGGCACCGACGTCGTGACGAGCACGGAGGAGCGGGCCGTGAGCGACTCGACCGCGGCGGCCAGCCCGCGGCTCGTGAGGATCGTCGGGTGGATGCCGGCGACGAGGTCCCGCAGCTCGGCGACCGCGCCCCGCGCCTCGGCGACCGCCTCGCCCAGCGTCTCCCGCGCCGCGTGCGGATCCGCCTCGAGGTCGGCCAGCCCGTGCTGCACGGCCAGCGCGACGGACATCAGGCGCTGCTGCGCCCCGTCGTGCAGGTCGCGCCCGATCCGCCGGCGCTCCGCGTCCGCGGCCTCCACGATGCGCGTCCGGGACGCCGCGACCGCGTCGGCCCGGGCGCGCTCGACGGCCTCCCGCCGCCGCGCCTCCTCGGCGGCGCGGCGTTCCGTCTCGTCCCGGAAGACGACGACGGCGCCGCGGCCCTCCGCGGTCGGCAGCGGCGCGGAGGAGTAGGACACGGGCACGAGCGACCCGTCGCGCCGGACGAACCAGTCGTCCGTCACCCGGACGGTCGCGCCGCTCGTCCGGGGACGCAGCAGCGGGCACTCGTCCTCCGGGAACGGCGTGCCGTCGGGCCGCCGGTGGTGGATCGTGGCGTGGCTCGGGCGGCCGAGCAGCTCGTCCTCCGCGAAGCCCAGCACCTCGAGCGCCGCGGGGTTGGCGAAGCGCACGCGGCCGGCGTGGTCGACGACGTAGACCGCGTCCGCGACGCTCGCCAGGAGCGCGTCCAGGAGCGCTGCGGGCGGCGCGGGGCCGCCGTCGACGGGCGGGTGGGGCTCACCGCTCACCCGCCCAGCGTACGTCGCGGCCCGTCGGGTCGCCGCTCAGAGGTCGAGCTCGTAGCGGTCGTGCGTCGTCGCGCTCCCGCCGTAGCTCTCCTTGTTGCGGACGAGGCCCGCGTTCAGCGTCCGGCCGGCGTCCTCCGTCGAGATGCCGAAGTCGAACCAGGGCACGGCGGCGTGCGTCTCCGTCAGCAGCCGGTCGACGATCGCGTCCACCGCGCCGCGCTCGCGCCCCTCGGCGCTCGCGGCGATGTACTGCGTGTGGGCGACGGTCGGCGTGGCGTAGACGACGACGCCGCCGAGGACGGGCGCGCCGGGCGCCTCCCGCGCGGTGTGCAGGCGGATGGCGTCGGGGAAGCGGCGCGCGAGCAGCTCGATCTCGTCCGCGGTGTGGACGGGCGCGACGCCGTGGCGCTCGCGCAGCGCGGCCTCCTCGAGCGCCCAGAAGCCCCGCAGGTCCGGGTCCTCCGCCACGTGCAGCGCCCGCGCGCGCCTGACCGACGCGCGGCGGCCCTTCGCGTAGGCGGGACGGTCGGCGACGTGGATCGTCGTCGAGAGCTCCCGGCGCACGAGGCGCGCGCCGACGAGCCAGAGCGCGTGGAGGTCCTCCTCGGCCGGGACCCGGTGGTAGATGTGCGGCACCGGCTTGTAGACCAGGCGCGACACGCCGTCGGCCCGCAGCGCGTCGGCGATCGCGGTCAGCCAGGCGTGCACGCGGGTCGCCGACGCGGTCGCGTCCGTGATCAGCCCGCCGAACGTCAGGCCGCCGTGGCTCGTGACGACGTCGCCCGAGCGCTCGGCCGGCAGCGCGGCCCGCAGCACGCCGTCGACGAGGACGAGCAGCGAGTGGTCCGCGAAGCGGTCGGCGTGGTACTCGAGGTATCCGCGGCGGAAGAGGACGTGGGGCGCCCGGGAGCGGTCCACCAGCGCGTCCCACGCGGCGGCGTCGGCCGGCGCGTAGCGCCGGACCTCGACGGCGACGGTCGCCGGCGCGCTCACCGGACGCCGACGGGGACAGGGGAGGACGGTGCGTCGGCGCCCGCCCGGGTGCCGGACGACGCCGGACCGACGACGACCGGCGTCGGGGCGGACGCGAGCGCGGCGGCCTCCCGCAGCGCGACGAGCGTCGTGGCGTCGTGGACGGGCAGCACGCCGTCGCCGGCGACCGCGCCGAGCGCGGCGTGGGCGCGCACCCGCAGCGCCCCGCGCCCGAGCGGCTCGTCGCCCGTGGCGAGCACGTCGGCGTCGCAGCCCGTCAGCGCCGGGCCGAACGCCTCGACGAGCCGCGCGTCGGACCACCCGGCCCCGTGGACGACGAGGCTGACGTCGTCGTCGGCGCCGAAGGTCGCGGCCCAGGCGGCGAGGAGCGTGGGGTCGGCGTGCAGCTCGTCCGCGTCGGCGAGGACGACGAGGTGGCGCAGCTCGTGCTCCGCGGGCAGGTCGTCGCCCCAGTCGCCGACGAGCGCGCGCAGCCACGCCTCCAGCCCGCCGTCGACGGGGTCCTCGGCGACGCCCGCCACCGCGTGGACGACCGCGGCGCCGACGTCGCCGGCCGCCACGGCCGCCCGCGCCGCCGCGGCCCGCTCCGCCGCCCGGGCGCGGTCCGCCGCCGACACGGGCAGCGCCGGGTCGTCGGCCGTGCGGACGCCCTCCCCGGGCCCGGAGGCGCAGGCGCCGCGGAACGCCAGGAGCCCGCCGACGGCACCGGTCGCGCTGACCTCGCCGGGCCGCAGGACGCGGAGCATCTCGCGGCGCAGCGCCCGCTCGCTGTGGGCGGCGCGGGCCGTCTGCTCCGGGCTCACCCCGAGACTCAGGTTGGCGCCGTGCATCCGGTAGCGGCAGGTGACCTCGTCGAGGTGGACGATCTCGGCGACGCGGGAGATCCGCCAGGCCCACCAGTGGTCCTCCCACGGCGCCTCGGGCGGGATGGGGTGCACGAGGTGCTTCAGGCAGCCGCGCTGCATGACCCCGGCGCCGCAGACGACGTTGTTGCGCAGGAGCACGTCCCGCAGCGGGCCCTCGACGCGGTCGATGCCGGTGGCGCGCCGGAACGACGGGGCGACGAGGCCGCCGTCCGCGTCGATGACCTCCAGGTCCGAGTGGACGAGGCCGGCGCGGGGGTGCTGCCGGAAGACCTCGGCCAGCCGGCGCAGGCGCCCGGGGACCCAGACGTCGTCGCCGGAGATCGAGGTGATCAGGTCGCCGGTCAGCTCGGACATGCCGCGGTCGACCGCGCCGCGCACGCCGCGGTTCTCCTGGTGGATCACGCGGACGCGGTCGCGGTAGGGGGCGAGCGCCTCGAGGGTGCCGTCCGTGGACCCGTCGTCGACCACGACGAACTGGAGCCGGTCGGCCGGCCAGTCCTGCGACAGCACGCTCTCGACGGCCTCGGCGACGAACGCCTCGTGCTGGTAGGCGGTGCAGTAGACGCTGATGGTCGGCTGCTCGGGCAGCGCCGGCAGGGACACCATGCCCGGGTGATCGGCGGGGCGCGGCGGGACCTGAGCCGGAGCGGGACGGGGCCACCGGGGCGGCGGGACGGCGGGCCTGCGCCGCGCCGGCGGACCGGGCGCACCGGGCGACGGACGAGGGACGGCGGGACGGGCGCCGCTCAAGCACCGGCCCGTCCGTCCGATCACCGGTTCATGGCGACCGTCGAGGTTCGGGACTACACGCGCACCTACGACCCCGAGGGCGACTTCGACCGCTGGTACACCGTGGGCACCGGGCGGGCGATCGTCCCGTGGGTCCGCCCGGGCGACCACGTGCTCGAGCTGGGCTGCGCGACCGGCCTGATGACGGCGATGCTCGTCGACGCCGGCGCCCGGATCACGGCCGTGGACCGCGCCGGCCACTACCTCGACCGCCTCGAGGCCCGCGGGCTGCCGGGCGTCGACGTCGTGCGCGCCGACCTCGCGGAGGCGTTCCCCCCGCCCGTCGCCCACGACCACGTCCTGGCCACGAGCCTCCTCCACCAGATCCCCGACCCCGCCGCGTTCGTCGCGGCGGCGGCGGAGCGGCTGCGCCCCGGCGGCCTGCTGCACGTCACGGTCCCCAACCCGCGGTCGCTGCACCGCCTGGTCGCCGTCGACGAGGGCACCCTCGGGTCGCTCGGGGAGGTCTCGGCGCTGGGCCGGGAGACCGACGTCTCGCGGATGATGGACCCCGAGGACGTCGTCGCGCTCGGGGCCCGGGCCGGCCTGCGCCCCGTCCACCGCGGCGGCGTGCTGCTCAAGCCGCTGCCCAACGCGCAGATGGCGGAGCTCCCCGACGCCGTGATCGAGCGCCTGCTCGCCGCGGCGCTGCACACCCCGGACGTCGCGGCGATGAGCCACGTGGTGCTGCGCCGTGCCTGAGCCGGAGGTCGACGACGACGCGACCGTCGTCGTCGGCGGCTCGTGGGCGGCCCTCGTGGCCGCGGAGCGCCTCGCCGCCGCCGGCGAGCCCGTCCACCTGCTCCTGCCCCGCCGCGGCGTCGGCGGCGGCTTCGCCCCCCGACGCGTCGACGGGCGCGCGCTCGAGCTCGGCCTGCGGGTCCTCGAGCTCGAGCACGAGGCCGCGCCGGCCTCGGAGGACGTGCCGTCGCTCGAGCAGCACGACCCCGCCGGCGCGGGGCACCTGCCGTACCTGCCGCTCGTCTCGCGCTACCTGGCCGACCTGGCCGGCGACGACCTCCTCGCGCTGCCGCCGTCGGCCACCGCGGTCGGCGGGCGCCTGACGCACGACCTGTTCCTCACCTCGGACCCCGCCGGCGTCCGCGACGCTCTGGGCGCCGGTGACCGCCGGGCCGCCGCCGCCGAGGTCGATCCCGCGCGGCCGCCCGGGCCGCTGTCCGGACCGGGGGAGACCCGCACGCTGCAGCAGGCGTCGCTCGAGAACCACGGACGGACCGTCCACGAGGCGCTGATCGCCCCGTTCGTCGACAAGGTCGCGGCCGGCGGCGCCGCAGCGGTCCTCGCCGCGCACCGTCGCCGCGTGTGGACGCCGGTGCTCTGGCCGCGGTCGGTGTGGGAGGCGTGCTCGGACGGTCCGATCGGCTTCCGGCCCCGCCGGCCCGGGGCGACCGTCCGCGGTGGCGTCGGCGCGCTGGTGCCGCGCGTGCTCGAGCGGATCGCCGTCGCGGGACGGATCGGCGTGACGACCGCCGGGCCGCTCCTCGAGCTCGGCGCCGCGCCCGACGGCCGGACCCGGCTGACGTTCGAGGGCGGGTGGCAGGTCCTGGCCCGCAGGCCCGTCCTCGCCGCGCCCGCCCCGGAGCTCTTCGCGGCCGCGGGCGTGCCGTACGCGCCGGAGCGCGTCCGCACCGTCGTCGGGTGGGTCGAGGTGGCCGGCGAGCACGTCCTCGCCGCGCCGCCCGTCGTCCACGTCGTCGACCCCACGATCGACGCGCTGCGCATCACGACGACCGTCGATCCCGTCGGCGTCCCGGCGGGCCGTCGCCTGCTCTGCGTCGAGCTGCGCCACGACCTCGCCGAGGGCCGGATCGCGGACGCCGCCCGCGACGGGCTCGTGCGGACCGGACTGGTGCGGGAGGGCGCGCCGATCCAGCTCGTCGACGGCGTGGCGGCGCGCACCTTCGCGCTCCCGACCCGCGCGACCGTCGACGCGTTCGCGGCCGCGTCCCGGGCGTTCGCCGACCGCGAGCTCGACGTGGAGGTCCTCGGCGGAGGCGTCGCGCTGCAGGGCGACTACCTCAACGAGCAGGTCGTCGCGGGGTTGGCCTGCGCCGCGCGGCGGGCCGGCGCCGTCGTGGGCTGAGCCGGACGGCGACCGCGGCTCCCGCCCCGGCTCCCGCGGCACCCGACTCCCCGACCGCGGCACCCGACTACCCGCCCGCGGCACCCGACTACCCGCCCGCGGCACCCGACTCCCCGACCGCGGCGCCCGCCCTCAAGCGCGCGCCCGACGCGCCGATCACCCGGGCGTGAGCACGATCCTCCCGCCCGCGACCGGCCTGGCGGCCTGCCACCTCGTCGCGTTCCCGCGGATCGAGGACCGGCGCGGCAACCTCAGCTTCGTCGAGAACAACACCCAGATCCCCTTCGCCATGGAGCGGGTCTACTGGCTCTACGACGTGCCCGGCGGCGCCGAGCGCGGGGGCCACGCCCACCGCGAGCTCGAGCAGGTCGTCGTCGCGATGTCCGGCTCGTTCGACCTCGTCCTGGACGACGGCACGATCTCGCAGCGCTTCCACCTCAACCGCTCGTACGTCGGCCTCTACATCCCGCGGATGGTCTGGCGGGAGATCGACAACTTCAGCTCGGGCTCCGTCCTCATGGTGCTCGCCTCGCGGCCCTACGACGAGGCGGACTACGTCCGGGACCGCACCGAGTTCGGCGCGCTGGCCCGATGACCGCCACCACCGCGGGCACGCGGACCACGGCCCGGGAGGGGACGACCACGCCCGGACCGTCCCGCGCGACGACGGCCGACGGACCACGCGACCCGGCACGGCCCGCGACCCCCGGCGTCGACCGCACCCCGCCGCCCGTCCGCTTCCTCGACCTCGTCCCGCCCGCCGCGCTCCGCGACGAGCTCGAGGGGGCGCTCCTGCGCGTCGCCCGGTCGGGGCGCTACCTCCTCGGCCCGGAGCTCGAGGCCTTCGAGCACGAGTTCGCCGCCTTCGCCGGCGCCCGGCACTGCGTCGCCGTCGGCAGCGGCCTGGACGCCCTGACCCTTGCGCTGCGCGCCCGCGGCATCGGCCCGGGCGACGAGGTCCTCGTGCCCGGCCAGACCTTCGTCGCGACCTGGCTCGCCGTGACCGCCGCGGGCGCCACCGTCGTGCCGGTCGACGTCGCCCCGGGCACGCACCTGATGGACGTCGACGCGGCCTGCGCGGCGATCGGCCCGCGCACCGCGGCGATCGTGCCCGTCGACCTCTACGGCCACCCCGCCCCGCACCCCGAGCTCCGCGCGCTCTGCGACGCCCACGGCCTCTGGCTGCTCGACGACGCCGCCCAGGCGCACGGCGCCCGCCTGCACGGCCGGCCCGCCGGCTCGTGGGCCGACGCGGCCGCGTGGAGCTTCTACCCGGGCAAGAACCTCGGCGCGATGGGCGACGGCGGTGCCGTCACCACCGACGACGCGGACCTGGCGCGGCGCCTCCGCCGGCTGCGCAACTACGGCAGCGAGCAGAAGTACGTCCACCTCGAGGCCGGGGCCAACAGCCGGCTGGACGAGCTGCAGGCCGCCGTCCTGCGCGTCCGCCTCCGTGCCCTGCCCGCCGCCAACGCGCACCGCACCGCGGTCGCCGCGGCCTACGGGCGCGGCCTGGCCGACCTCGCCGCGGCGGGCCGGGTCGGCCTGCCCGTCGTCACCGCCGGCGCGGAGCCGAGCCACCACCTCCACGTCCTCCGCTCGCCGCACCGCGACGCGCTGCGCGACGCCCTGGACCGCGAGGGCGTCCCGACGCTCGTCCACTACCCGACCCCGCCGGCACGTCAGCCCGCCTTCGCGGGCCTCGCCGCCGCCCGCGCGTCGCTGCCCGAGGCGGACCGCGCCGCGGCGGAGGTCCTGTCGTTGCCGATGGGCCCGCACCTGACCGCCGACGAGGTCGGCCGGGTCGTGGCGGCCGTGTGCCGCGCGGTCCTCGCCGTCGACGCGGGGCGGGGAGCGGTCGAAGGACGCCACCGCCCGACCGGCCGAGCGGTCGCGGACCGTCGCGCCGCCGTCGGCCGCAGCCCGTCCGGTCGCCCGGACGCCCGAGACCCTTCGGAGGAGTTCCGTCTCCGCCCGGCCGACCACCGCGACCCCCCGGACCACCACGAGCGCGGCGTCCGGACCGCCGCCGGAGCGCCCCGATGACCCAGGACGTCACGCCCGCCGTCTCGCTGATCGTGCCCCTGTCGGGGGACCCCGAGCGGGCGCTGGACTGCCTCGTCGCGCTGACCGGCGTGCCCGACTCGCCGACGCACGAGGTGGTCATCGTCGACGACGCCTCCGTCGGCCTGGAGACCCTGCTCGCCGGCGTCGAGGGCGGGGCGACGATCGTGCGCCTGCCGCGACGGGTCGGGCTGGCCGGCGCCCTGCGCGCGGGCCTCGAGCGCGCCCGCGGCGCGCACTGCGTCCTGCTGCCCGACGCCCCGCGCGTCGGCCCGGAGTTCCTGGCCCCGCTGCACGCCGCGCTCGCCGACCCCGGGGTGGCGGCCGCGACCGCCGGCGCAGGCGAGCCCGTCGTCGCCCCGGCGCTGGCCTTCCGTGCCGCCGACCTGCCCGCGGCCGACGTCCCACGGGTGGACGACGCGCGGCTCCTCGGCGCGCTGACCACCCGCCTGGCCGCCCGCGGCCTCGTCGTGCCGGTCCCGGCGTCGTCCGTGGTCCCGCCCGTCGGGCACTCGGCGTCCGCACGGGGGCTGGACCGCCACCCGCCCGGCGGCGCCGTCGAGCTCACGGTCGTCATCCCGACGCTCGACGCCGCCGGCGACCGCCTCCGGCGCTGCGTCACCGCGGTCCAGCGCTGCACGGACGTCCCGTACGAGATCGTCGTGGTCGACAACGGCGCGCCGCCCCAGGGCTTCACCGCGCCCGTCAACGCCGGCCTGCGCGCGGGCCGCGGCGCCTTCTCCGTCGTCCTGAACGACGACGTGGAGGTCCAGCCGGGCTGGTGGCCGCCGCTGCGCGGGGCGCTGGAGGACGGGGCGGCGGTCGCGTTCCCCCAGACGCTCGACGGTGCGATGCGCGAGGACTTCGCCGCCTGGTGCTTCGCGCTGTCGGCCGACACGCTGGACCGGTTCGCCGTCGGCGAGGGCGAGTTCCTCGACCCGACCCTGGTGGTCTGGTTCCAGGACACCGACCTCCTCGACCGCCTCCGGAGCGCGGGCCGCCCGCCGGTCCTCGTCCGCGACTCCCACGTCCGCCACGGCCTGAGCGAGACGGTCAACAGCGACGACCAGGCGCTGCGCCGCTGGATCGCCGAGCAGGTCGAGCGCGACCGCGAGCGCTACGAGGCGCTCCACGGCGCGGGCGCCCCGCCGGCGGCCGGTCGCTGAGAGCGGGTCGGCGGCCTGCGGTGCGGGCGGGTCGGGCGGGCGGACGTCGGGAACGCGGCGGCCGGGGGACCGGGAGGCCGGGGGTTCGGGGGACCGGGAAGGGTGTCGACGGCCACGGCGCAGCGGGACCGGGGAGTGTCCCGTGGACGACCTGCCGGGTCTCCAGGGGCGCCGGATCCACGTCTCGAGGACGTCGTCCGGCCGCGACGTGGATCGGGCCCGCCGGGCGACCACGATCCAGGTCTCAGGCCACGGGGTGCGACGACCCGTGGATCGGGGACGGCGATGCCGTCGTCGCCCGGCGCCTCCGTCGACGCACACCCCGACCGGCGCCCCGGGGCACCGTCGCCCCCCCGTCGACGCACGCTGACCGCGCCCCCGTCACCCCACCCCGACCGGCGCCCCGGCGGGCCCCGTCGCCCTACGCCCCGCCGACCCCACCCGCCTACGCCCCGCCGAGCCCCCACTTGCGCCGGAACGTGACGTCGGCCGCGCGCCACGCCGACTCGTCGCCGTAGCCGCCGCGCGTGTGGTGGACGGCCGGGAGGTCGGCGACGCGCACCCGACGGCCGGCGGCGCGCGCCGCGAAACAGAGGTCGACGTCGTAGCCGTGGAAGCCGGTGAACCCGTCGGCGTCGAAGCGCAGGTGCCGCACGGACCAGGGGGAGAGGACGAGGAGGAGGCCGTCCAGCGCGTCGACGTCCGGCCGGTCGAAGCCGTGCGCCATCCGCCCGCGCGTCTCCGTGATCGCCCCTGCCGGCTCGCCGTCCCACCAGGCCAGGGAGCGCACCCCGCGCGCCCCGACGGCGCCGACCACCGCGACGGCCGGGTCCTCGAGGGCGCCGCGGACCCGGTCGCAGAACCCGTCGTGCACGAGCTCCGTGTCCTCGTGGAGCAGCACGAGCGCCTCCAGGCCGTCGCACGCGGCGAAGTGGTCCAGCGCCTCGTTGTACGCGCTGAAGATCGACGTCGACGACGACAGCTCGGCGACGGGCGAGTCCGGCTCCGCGACCTCCCGCAGGCCGGGCAGCGCGCACCGCTCGAACACCTCGGGCGTCCCGATGCAGGAGGCGAAGGCGATCACGCCCGGGTGATCGGCCGCTGCCGCCGCTTCTGCACCTCAAGGACCGCGGGAGCGGGCCGATGACTCCGGGGGATGAGCCTGGCGACCACCCTCGACCGGATCGCGCAGCTGCAGGCGCTCGCCGACCCGCAGGCCGCCGCACGTGCCGCGGCCGCCCGGCGCTTCGTCGCGACCGGCACGACGACGGTCGGCTCCGCCCTGGGGCCGTCCGTCGGTCTCGCACCCGCGCCCGGCACGCCCTTCGCGGATGCGCTGCGCACCGCCACGGCGACCCCCGGGTCCACGCCGATGATCGACGCGGCCCGCACCCAGGCCGGCGTCGTGGAGGCCCCGCCCGGCTCGAACGACTCGCCCGAGATCGCCCGCTACCGCCAGGCGGTGGCCGGAGCGCCGGGGCCGGGGCCGTGGTGCGCCTACTTCGTCTCGTGGGCCGCCCGCGAGGCCGGGACGCCGCTCGGCGACCAGGGCCAGGGGTTCGGCTCCGTCGACGCGATGTGGGCGTGGGCCCAGCGCAGCGGTCGAGCGGTGCCCAACGGCCCCGGCGTCACGCCGCAGGTCGGCGACGTCGTGATCCTGAACCAGCACACGGGGATCGTCACGGGCGTCCGGCCCGACGGGACCGTCGAGACGATCGAGGGCAACACCTCGGACCGCGTCGCCGACCGCACCCACCCGGCCGGCGAGGCCATCGGCTACATCCGCATGGCCTGAGGCCACGGCGGCGGCGACCGCCTCGCGCAGCGCCCGCCGACGCCTCGTCGTCGGGGTCGACCGGAACGAGCGGGGCGCGGCGGGCGGAGCGGGGCCGTGCGAGGTCACTCGAGGGGTCGGAGGCGGTCGCGGACGGGCTGGGCCGTCGAACGCGACGGCCGCGGGCCGGCCCGCGGCCGCGGTGGGCCGTCAGTCGACGACGGCGGCGAGCAGCTCGGCGTCGGCGCCCAGCGCGACGCGCAGGCGCTTGCGGAGCGTCCCGGCGATCTGGCAGACGCGGGACTCCGAGACGCCGAGCAGCTCGCCGATCTCGCGGAGGCGGCGCTCCTCGACGTAGAGCAGGAGGGCGACCTCGCGCTCGCGGGACGGCAGGGAGGCGACCGCGGCGGCGATCCGGTCGCGGGCCTCGCGGACGGCGACGGCGTGCTCCGGGTCGAGGGAGCGGTCCCGGCCGGCGATGGTCTCGGCGCGGTCGACGACGACGCCGTCGGACCCCGCGACGGTGGTGGCGAGCGACTCGACCTCCGCCAGCGCGAGCTGGTCGCGACGGCCGCGGACGGCCTGCGCCGTGCTCTCGAGGCGCTCGGCGAGCTCCGCGTCGGTCGGCTCGCGCTCGAGGCGCCCGCGGAGCTCCCGGCGGGCCTTCTCCGCGTCGCGCTCCCAACGGCGCAGCGACCGCGGGGCCCAGTCGCGACGACGGAGTTCGTCCAGGACCGCGCCGTGGATGCGGGTCCAGGCGAACTGCTCGAGCGTGGCGCCCTTCGCCGGGTCGAAGCGCTCGACCGAGACGACGAGCGCCTCGTAGCCCGCGGCCGCCAGGTCGTCCATCTCGCAGTAGGCCGGCAGTTGACGGATCTTGCGCGTGACGATGTGCCGCACCAGCGGGGTCAGCAGGAACACGAGCTCGTCGCGCTCCCGCCGGTCGCCGGTCGCCTGGTACCGCTGCCACCGGCCGAGGAGCTGCTCCGCCGTGGGGCGGCGGTCGGGTCGGGTGCGGGAAGCGAGAGAGGTCATGGGACTCCGATCAGCGGTGTGCGGATCGGCGCGGCGGGGGAAGCGCGCCGTTCAGGGGTCCCACGATCGTCGGCATGGACCCTCCCGTGTCGTCGACTCAACGGACGTTGGGTGGGTGAACGGCGTTGCTACGTCACATGTCTACAAACGTCGCGCAATGCCAGTCTCCAAGCCTGTTTGAAAGTGGGCCGCCGTGTTCCGTTTCGGTGGATTCGGCGGGAAACGGGCCGAGAGAGCGTGCGCCGTATCCACCGATCGGTGGATGCATCGAGTGCTGATGGGTGGATCAGCACGTGCCCCGATGGCCCCGAGTTCATGCTCGAGGAGGTGGGTCCTGGACGGAAGGTGGACGCCGACGCGACGGGCCGCTCCGACGACGTCACGAGCCCGGACGACCGTCCGGAGCATCGGTCCTCGGGCGGAGCGCGGTCGGCCGTCGTGCCGCCTCGCATGCACTCCACGGGGCCGATCCGGTGCCGGCCGGGCCGCGCGCCGGCCGCAGACCGCGTGTTCCGCGCGGTGCTCGTCCCGCGACGCCGGTCCGGGATGGACCGGGCGGCCGGCTCCCGGTCGACCGTCCGCCACCGGACGGCCTGCGTCGTCCATGGACAGCGGCGTCGTCCCGCCGGGTCGCGGCGACGGAGCCCTGTCAGGCGTCCACGCCGCGCGCGGCCGTCGGCCCGCGCGACCGCCGCGGACCCGGCCCCGCCCCGGACGGGGCCGGTCCGAGAGCCCCCCTCAGCCCGCGGTGCCCGCCTCGATCGAGCCGCCCGTGGGGGCGGGGACGTCGGCCTCGTCGAGGACGCCGTTGGCCTCCGCGACGATGCGCACGATGTCGGCCATGATGACCGAGATGTCGAAGTCCTTCGGCGTGTAGACGCCCGCGACGCCGGCGTCGGCCAAGGGCTGCGCGTCGGCCTCGGGGATGATGCCGCCGACGATCACGGGGACGTCGACGCCCTTGTCGCGCAGCTCCTGGATCACGGCCGGGATCAGCTCGAGGTGGCTGCCGGACAGGATGGAGAGGCCGATGACGTGGACGACCTCCTGCTCGGCGGAGCGGGCGATCTGCTCCGGCGTCAGGCGGATGCCCTCGTAGACGACGTCCATGCCCACGTCGCGCGCGCGGACGGCGATCTGCTCGGCGCCGTTGGAGTGGCCGTCGAGGCCGGGCTTGCCGACCAGGATTTTGATCCGGCGGCCCATGGCCTCCGAGACCCGCTCGACCTCGGACTGGACCTGCTCGAGCTCGGCGGAGCGGTCCGTGGTCGACGCGGCCTCGCCGACGCCCGTGGGTCCGCGGTACTCGCCGAAGGCGGTGCGCAGCGTCTTCGCCCATTCGCCGGTCGTGACGCCGGCGCGGGCGGCCTCGATCGACGCGGGCATGATGTTCTCGTCGCTCTGCGCGACCTCCGCCAGGCGCTGCAGCGCGGCGTCCACGGCGGCCTGGTCGCGGCCGGCGCGCCACTCGGCGATGGCCGTCTTGGCCTGCTCCTCGACGGCGTGGTCGACGGTCATGATGCCGCCGTCGCCCGCCGCGGTCAGCGGGGAGGGCTCCGACTCGGTGTACTTGTTGATGCCGACGACGACCTGCTCGCCCTTCTCGATCCGGGCGATGCGCTCGCGGTGGCTCTCGACGAGCGAGCTCTTCATGTAGTCGACGGCCTCGACGGCGCCGCCGTGCTCGGCGACGACGGCCATCTCGGCACGCGCGCCCTCGAGCAGCTCCTCCACGAGCCCGTCCATGACGACGGAGCCCTCGAAGATGTCGGGGTACTCGAGCAGGTCCGTCTCGAACGCGAGGATCTGCTGGATGCGCAGCGCCCACTGCTGGTCCCAGGCGCGCGGCAGGCCGAGCGCCTCGTTCCACGCGGGCAGCTGCAGCGCGCGGGCGCGGGCGTTGCGGCCGAGCGTCACGGCGAGCGCCTCGAGGACGATGCGCTGGACGTTGTTCTCGGGCTGCGCCTCGGTCAGGCCGAGCGAGTTGACCTGCACGCCGTACCGGAAGCGCAGGGCCTTCTCGTCCGTGATGCCGTACCGGTCGCGGCCGAGGGCCTCCCACAGGACGCCCATCGCCCGGAGCTTCGCGTGCTCCTCGATGAAGCGGACGCCGGCGTTGACGAAGAACGAGATGCGGGCGAAGACCTTCGGCATCACGGACGGGTCGACGCGCTCGGCGGCGGCGTCGAGGACGGCGATCGCGTTGGACATCGCGTAGGCGATCTCCTGGACCGGCGTGGCCCCGGCCTCCTGCAGGTGGTAGCTGCAGATGTTGATCGGGTTCCACTTCGGGACGTGCTCGACCGTGTAGGCGATCATGTCCGCGATCAGCCGCATCGAGGGGCCGGGCGGGAACGCGTACGTGCCGCGCGCCAGGAACTCCTTGATGATGTCGTTCTGCGTCGTGCCCTGGAGCCGGCGCTGGACCTCCTCGGGGTCCGTGTCCTGGTCCTGCTCCTCGGCGGCGACGACGTACATCGAGAGCATCCACGCGGCGACCGCGTTGATCGTCATCGACGTGTTCATCGTCTCGAGCGGGATGCCGTCCATGAGGACCCGCATGTCGCCGATGTGCGAGACCGGGACGCCGACCTTGCCGACCTCGCCCCGGGCGAGCGTGTCGTCCGGGTCGTAGCCCGTCTGGGTCGGCAGGTCGAACGCGACGGAGAGGCCGGTCTGGCCCTTCGCGAGGTTGCCCCGGTAGAGCTCGTTGGACGCCTTCGCCGTCGAGTGGCCGGCGTAGGTCCGCATGAGCCAGGGACGGTCCGGCTTCGGCAGGCGTGGGCTGGTCATCCCGCCAGTCTACGTCGCATCCCGGGGCGACGGCGGTGCGGGACGCACCGGGATCTACGCCGGGTAGGAACGGGGCCCGCGGGACGGCCGGGATCGCGGCGCCCGCGGGGGCCGGCGCGGGACGGCGCCGGCCGGCGCGGAGGTGGGGAGCGTCCTCCGGGACGCAGCGGCCGGCGCCCGCCTGCGGGACCGCCCGCCCCGCCCCTAGGGCAGGATCCGCGCCTCGCGATAGCGGTCCAGCGCGCGCAGGAACGACTCCTCCGTCCGGCGGTGGCCGGTGAACCCGAGGTCGCGGCTGCGGCCCATGTCGGCGAAGACCTCGAACGGCCGGCCGAGGTCCGCGTCCGTGTGCCACCACGACGCGACCCGGGAGAGGTCGGCCTCGACGAGGCCCTCGCGCTCCGCGATCGCCGCCCACGCGTCCTCCTGCCCGGCCATCTGCTCCTCGAGCGGCCGGGCCTCGCCCTCGAACCCCTCCGGCCGCACGCCGAGGTGCTCCGCGATCCGCGGCCACAGCCGCCGCCAGCGGAAGACGTCGCCGTTGACGACGTTGAACGCCGTGTCCGCCGCCGCCGGCGACGTCGCGGCCCAGACCATGTGCTCCGCGAGCAGGTCCGCGTCGGTGACGTCGCAGACGCCGTTCCACTGCGCCTCGGAGCCGGGGAACACGAAGGGCCGGTCCGTCTCGCGGCAGAGCGCCGCCTGCGCCCCGATCGTCAGGCCCATGTTCATCGCGTTGCCGACCGCGAAGCCCACGACGGTGTGCGACCGGTGGACGCTCCACGTGGCGCCCGTCCGCTCCGAGGCGGCGAACAGCTCGTCCTCCTGGTCGTAGTAGAAGTTCGCGACGTCGAGACGCTCCTCCTCCTCGCGGAACGGCGTGTCGGGCACCTCGCCGGTGCCGTAGGCCTCGAACGGCCCGAGGTAGTGCTTCAGCCCGGTCACCAGCGCGACGTGGCGGACGCTGCCGGCGGGCTCGAGCGCCGCGAAGAGGTTGCGCATCATCGCCGTGTTCACCTCGCGGTTCTCGTCCTCCGTGTCCCGCTTGGACCACGAGGTGTAGAAGACGTGCGTCGGGGCCAGGCCCTCCAGCGCCGCCGCGAGGCCCTCGGGGTCCAGGAGGTCCCCGGCGATCGTGCGGGTGCCCCCGGGCGCCTCCCCGGGGCGGCGGGCCAAGCCGACGACCTCGCCGCCGCGACCGGCCAGGAGGCGCACGATCGCGCCGCCGGTGATGCCGCTGGAGCCGACGACGAGCGCGACGGGGATCTCGGGTTCGGGCACTGGGGGACCACCTCTCTCGCGCCGCGGGCGGCGCATGGACTGGGGCCGACGCTACCCGGCAGCCCGTCGGACCCCCGCGCGACGGGCGACGTACGCGGCACGCGCCCCGCCGGACCGGCCCGCGCGGCCGGGTCCGCCGCGACGCCCGCCCGCCCGGCGCGCCGCGACCCTGCGAGCCCCTCGCCCCGGCCCGGAACCCCTCGCGAGATAGGGTCGGGAGCGTGACGTACGACCCGCCGCAGACCGTCGACCTGATGCACCTGGGCAAGCCGAAGGCGATGTCCGCGCACCTCTTCGACGACGTGATCGTCGACCCGGGGGCGGAGAGCACGATCGAGCGCGTCGTCGAGGCCCTGGACGGCCGGACGCCGCGGGCGATCCTCCTGACCCACATCCACTTCGACCACGCCGGCGGCACCGGGGCGCTCGTCCGCCGGTTCCCGGACGTCGAGGTCTGGGTCCACGAGCGCGGCGCCCGCCACATGATCGACCCGACGCGCCTCGTCGCGAGCGCCCGCAAGGTCTTCGGCGACTACTTCGACATGCTCTGGGGCGAGGTCATCCCGATCCCGGAGAGGAACATCCGGGTCCTCCACGGTGGCGAGGAGGAGGGGCCCTGGGAGGTCGCCTACACGCCCGGCCACGCGCAGCACCACGTCTGCTACCTCCACCGGCCGACCCGCACCGCCTTCACGGGCGACGTCACCGGCATCCGGATCGACGGCGGCCCGGCGCTGCCGCCGACCCCGCCGCCGGACATCGACCCGCCGCTCTGGCACGCCTCGCTCGAGACGGTCGCCGCCTGGGAGCCCGAGCGCCTCGCGTTCATGCACTTCGGCCAGACCACGGGCGACGTGATGGAGCAGATCGCGACGATGCACGAGACGCTCGACCTCTACGCGGAGACGGCGCGGACCACCGACGCGCAGGGCATGGCGGACTTCATCCGCGGCTGGGTGCTCGAGCGCGCGGGGGAGGAGGGCCTGCCGACGTACTACGCCGCCGGCCCGTTCGAGGGCCTGTGGGCGGGACTCGACCGGTACTGGAAGCGCGTGGCCCGCGAGGCGGAGGTCGCCGGCGCCGAGGCGCACGACGAGGTGGTCGACGCGTCCGGCGAGCACCGCCAGGACCAGGGCGACGAGTCGACCCCGGCCTCCTGAGCGCCGGGTCGCCCGTCAGACCCGCTCGAACGCCGGCTCGACCCGGATCTCCGACCGCAGGCTGCCCGCGATGAAGCACTCGCGGTGCGCCAGGTCCACGAGCCGGCGCAGGCGGTCGTCCGACGGGGTTCTCCCGCGCACGCCGATCCGCGGGCGCAGCACGATCCGCTCGACCCACAGCGGCCCGGACCCGGCGTGCTCGGGCATCTCGGCCTCGGCGTCGTCGCGGTAGGAGACGACGTCCACGCGGGCCCGGGCGGCGACCGCCAGGAACGACAGGAGCTGGCAGGAGGACGCGGCGGCGAGCAGCAGCGCCTCCGGGTTCAGCCGCCCGGGGTCGCCGCCGAACGCGGGATCGCTCGACAGCCGGAGCGCGGCGTCGGCCGGCGGGGCCACCACGTCGTGGGTGCGGTCGTAGGCGTCGTACCCGGCGCCCGTGCTGCCGCTCCAGGTGCACGTCGTCGCGTAGCGATGGACCGGTGCGCCCTCCGTCATGGACACACCTTGGCAGAGCGCGGCGCGTGTCCTATGGTGGGTTCGACGGACCCCCGCGACCGCAGGTCCCCCGGCTCCCCGCCGCCTCGGTCCGCATCCCCCGGGACATCCCCGTTACCCTGCCGACCGTGAGTCAGACCATCGAGCAGACGCGCGCCGCCGATCCCTTCACGGGGCTGGGTGGGGCGTGGAACGTGATCGTCAAGGACGACGACCACAACACGCACCAGGGCGTCGCCGTCGTGCTCGCGCGGTTCATCCCGGGCGTCACCGTCGACGCGGGCCTGCGGATCGCCGACACGATCCACCGCACGGGCTCCTCCATCGTGTGGACCGGCCACAAGGAGCTGGCCGAGCACTACTGGGAGCAGCTGCGCGACGCCGGGCTGACGATGGCCCCGCTCGAGCAGGCCTGAGCCCTCCGCGCCGGCCCGCGCCGGCGCAGCACCCCCTCCCGGCCCCGTCCCGGAACGACGAAGGCCCGCCGATCGGCGGGCCTTCGTCGTTCCGGCGTGCGGCCGCGGGCGCGGCCGGCCGGCTCAGCCCTCGGCCGGGACCGGCTCGCCGGTCATGCGCGGGTCCTCGGACGCCACGGGGGAGCCGAAGGGCTCGTCGCCGTAGGGGTCCGTCACGCCCGGGCCGCGGCCGTGGGCGATCGCGAAGTTGCTCTCGTACGCGAGGGGCTTGTGGTACAGGTTCGAGTGCACCGTGCGGAAGCGGATCAGCTCGTCCGAGTTCCACATGGTCTCCCACGTGCGCTTGTCCGGGACGGCCACGGAGAGGCGGAAGCGGTAGCCGTCCTCGCGGGAGCGGATGACCCGCACCTCGAGCGCGCCGAGGCGGAGCATCTGCGGCGTCAGCTCCTGGAGGGCGGCCGCGAGGGCGTCGCCCTGCAGGCCGGTCGCGTAGAACGGGATCTCGTACGCCGTCGTCGTCATCGTCGTCCTATCGTCCCACGTCCGCGCCGATCGCGTCCGCGCCCTGCGACGCCGGGCGGGGATGCCCGGCCGTCGCCTGCACGGGCGGCCGCCCCGAGGCCGCCGCCCGTCCCGCGGGCGACCGGGCCCGAGGCCCGGCCGCCCGCCGGTCCTAGTTGCCGATCTCGCCCTTGATCGCGCCGGGGAGGGCGGGCGCGTCGTCGCTGCGGCCCTCGTCCTCGTCCTTCGCGCCGACGAGGATGGCGATCTTGCCGGAGTGCTTGTTGTCGCGCATGAGCTGGTGGACGTCCGCGGTCTCCTCGAACCCGACCGTCTTCCAGAGCACGGGCTTGACCTTGCCCTCGGCGATCAGCTGGTTCGCCTTCATGCACTGGTACGCGTTGGCGAAGTGGGAGCCGATGATCTCCTTCTGCTTCATCCACAGGTACCGGACGTCGAAGTCCAGCGTGTAGCCCGAGGTGGCGCCGCAGATGACGACCTTGCCGAACGGCTTGACCGTGAAGACGGAGGTCGGGAACGTCGCCTTGCCGACGTGCTCGAAGACGATGTCCGGGGACTCGCCGCCGAAGAGCTCCTTGACCTTCTTGGAGAACGAGCGGGAGTGGCCGAAGCGCTCCTTCTCCTGCTCCGGCGTCTCGTCGCCGGTGCGCATCATCCCCTTGAAGTCGTTGCGGTTGATGTACCCGACCGCCCCGAGCTCCTTGACCAGCTCGCCCTTCTCCTCCGAGGAGACGACGCCGACGCACTCCGCGCCCGCGGCGACGCACAGCTGGATGGCGAAGACGCCCAGGCCGCCGGCGGCGCCCCAGATCAGGACCTTGTCGCCGGCCTTGACCGCGGCGCGGTCCATGAGCATGCGGTAGGCGGTGAAGTACGTCAGGCCGTACGACGCGGCCTCGGCCCAGGAGAGGTGCTTCGGCTTGGGCAGCAGCTGCTGCGCCTGCACCTTGCAGAACTCGGCAAAGGAGCCCCACGTGGTCTCGTAGGCCCAGATCTTCTGCGACGGCGCGGCCATCGGGTCGAGGCCGTGGACCTCGACGTCCTCGTAGGAGGCCTGGTTGCAGTGGATGACGACCTCGTCGCCGACCTTCCAGCGCGTGACGCCGTCGCCGACCTTCCAGACGATGCCGGACGCGTCGGAGCCGCCGATGTGGTGGCCGAACTCCGGGTGGTCCCCGTACTTGAAGACGGAGACGGGCTGCCCGAGGGCGGCCCAGACGTTGTTGAAGTTCACGCCGGCGGCCATCACCCGGACGACGACCTCGAACGCGCCGGGCTGCGGCACGTCGACGGTCTCGAGCTGGATCGCGTCCTTCGGCTCGCCGAGCCGATCCTCGCGGATGGCCCAGGCGGACATGGTGGCCGGCAGCTCGCCGGGGGCCGTGCGCGCGGTGTGCAGGTCTGTGAGATCGACGGACATCGGCGAGAACCCTACCGCCGGTCGGACCGGGGCGGCGTGCCGTCGTCGGGGGCCGCGGACGGGCGGTCGGGCGCGCCGGGTGACGGTGCACGCGGAGACCGCCCCGCAGCGGTGCCCGGGGGGCTCCCGGCCGACGGGCCGGGGCCCGCCGGGGCGGGGCTACGGGAGCAGCAGCTCGCCGTCGGAGCTGTCGCGCTCGCGACCGACCTTGAGGCGGCCGGAGTCGATGCCCTGCCCGACCTGGAGGCGCCAGCTGCCGCGGGTGAGCGTCGCCTGGATCGCGGCGACGCCACCCGGCGGGATCCGGTCGCGCGTCGTGCGGAAGCCGCCGGCCGCGGCCGGCGCCAGGGTCGCCTTCACCGACTTGGACGACTGGTTCGTGATGACGACGCGGACGGGGCCGCCGCCGATCTCGGACGGCGAGATGTTCACGGAGCGGTTCGTGATCGCCGCGCTGATTTGCAGCGTCGCCGGTGGGCGGGAGCCGTTCGGCTTCTCGGACTGGTCGACGCGACCGCAGCCGGTGAGGCCGCAGGCGGCCAGCACACCGGTGCTGAGGAGGACGATCGAGGGGCGGGCGTGCATCGGCTTGCGGGCTCTCCGGGTCGCGTCCCGGCAGGGGCCGGAGACGATCGGTCGCAACCCTACCCGAGGTCGGGGTGCGTGTCCGACCGATGTCGGCCGGGGCGGACGCACGGGCGTCCCCGGTCGACTCAGGCGGTCGAGCCCGGCCCGGCGTGACGGAACGGCAGCGCGACGACCCGGGCGGAGGTGGGGCCGCCCTCGCCGGGGCGCAGGACGACGGTGGACTCCGGCTCGACCTCGCGGCGCACGAGCGCGAGCGCGATCGGGCCGTGGGCGGGGGAGTCCACGCTCGTGGTGACCCGGCCGAGCTCCCGCCCGTCCTGGACGATGACGGTCCCGACGGGCACGGCCCGGTCCAGCCGCAGGCCCCGCAGGTGGCGGTTGGGGCGCCCGCGCCAGTGCAGGCGCGCGACCGTCTCCTGGCCGACGTAGCACCCCTTCGTGAAGCTCACGGCCCGTTCGACGATGCCCGCCTCGGCCGGCATGACGGAGTCGTCCATCTCGTGGTGCAGGCGCGGTCGCCCGGCCTCGACGCGCAGGACCTCGGCGGCGTCGTCGTCCACCGGGACGGCGCCGCGGGCCACGAGGGCGTCCCGGACGGCGTCGACGTCGTCGCCGGCCGGCAGCACGTCCACGCCCGCGGCCGTCCGCACGAGCCGCACGGCGACCCCGTCGACCTCGGACGCCGCCGACGCGTGCTCCTCCGCGCCCAGACCCGCCGCCGCGGCGCCGGCCACGCCGTCGGCGCGCGGGCCGACGAGGGAGAGCAGGCCGAGCTGCAGGGTGCGCTTGTGCAGCTCGACGTCGTAGCCCACGAGGTGCCGGCGCAGGTGGTCGAAGAGGGCCTGCAGGCCGCTGCGCTCGCAGAGCAGGAGCAGCTCGACGTCCTCGTCCGAGCGGCCGACGTGCAGGATCCGCAGGTCCGCGACGATCTTGCCCTTCGGCGTCAGCAGCGCGGCGTACGTGCCCGTGCCCGGGGCGAGCGCCTCGACGTCCGCGGTCACCTGACCGGTGAGGAACGTCCGGGCCTCGGCGCCCGTGAGCGCGAGCTTCCCCGACGCGGAGCGGTCGACGAGCCCGGCGCCCGCGGTCAGCTCGCGGTAGGCGGCCGCGACGGTCGTCGCGTCGGGCGGGAGGGCGGCCGAGGAACCGGCCGCGGCGGCGTGGTCCTGGGGGAGATCGGTCACGTGATCGAGCGTAGCGCCCGACCGTCGCGGGCCCCTGGGGAGGCCCCGACGGGGGTCGGTGCGCCTCCGGCGCCGTCGGCACGGACGGTAGAGTGCTGGGCGATGTCGCTCGCCAAGAACTTCCAGCGGGTCCTCGACTCCCTGCCCGACGACTGGACCGACCTGTCGCTCGATCTGCGGATCGCCGACGAGGACCGGTACGTGGAGGCGGCCACGTACGTCACGACGACGTGCAACGCCCAGCCCTACTCGCGGCACGACTGGCACTGGCGCGTGCTCGTCGCCCACCGCTTCGGGCACGCCGCCGCGCCGACCGCCGTGCTCTCGGCGCTCTCGCTGCTGGACCAGGCGTCGATCACGGGCGAGATCATCGTCCGCGACGTCCGGGTGGGCCGCGCCGAGGTGGAGCCGATGTGGGGCCGTGGCGAGACGGCCCGCCAGGAGTTCCGCCGGCTGCGCGCCCACTGACGGCCGGGACGACGCACGTGCGCATCGCCGTCGTGGTCCCCGACCCGGAGTTCGGGTCGCAGACCGTCAAGATCGTGCAGGACGCCGGGCACGACCCGGAGCTGACCACCGACATCGACGGGCTCGTCGGGCTGCTCGCCGCGGAGGACTTCGCGGCGATCGTCGCCGACCTCAGCGTCGACGGGGTGGAGTGGGCCGAGGCGCTCGCCGACGTCCGCCCGGACGGGGTGCCCGTCCTGGCGTGCTTCCCGCCCATCGAGCCCGACGTCCGGGCCGTCGCCCTCGAGGTCGGCCTGGACCAGGTCGTCCCGCGCTCGCGCCTGGCGCGCGAGGGCGGCACGCTGCTGAACGACCTCCTCGACGACAAGTAGGTCGGGGGAGGGGGATGGGGATGGGGAGCGGGCCCCGCCCCGAGCGCTTCGGGCCGAGCCGCTCCGTCGGTCGGCGCCCCGCTCAGGAGCCGGGCGCCCGGCTCCAGACCAGCTCGCCGACGTCCGGCGGGGTCCTCGTGATCCCGACCTGCGCCTCCCAGGCCGACCAGGTGCGCATCGTCGCGCGGTCCAGCGTGCCGGTGCGGCCCTGCTCGTCGCGGAAGGCCGGCTTGACGGCCGCGAGCTGCTGCTCCGTCGTCGCGGGATCGATGCTCCGGTCGCCCGAGCCGCTGCGCAGCGCGTCGACGGCCTCGTCGTCGTCGCCGGCCGGGGTGGAGGCGACCGCGCGGTAGCCCTGGGCGACGACGTCGGCGAAGCGCGCGACCGCGTCGCCGCGCTCGCGCAGCGTCCTCGACGTCGCGACGACCAGGAGCTCGGGGTAGCGCGGCGCGCCGAACGCGTCGAGGCGGAAGACCTTCGTGCGCGGCCGGCGGGCGGTCAGGGCGACGCCCTCGGCGTTCCAGAAGCCGATGGCCGCGGCGACCTTGCCCGAGACGACGGAGGCGACGGCCTCGAAGCCGATCGTCGCGCGCTTCACGCGTTCCGGGTCGCCGCCGTCGCCGCGGACGATCTGGTCCAGCGCGGCGTCGTCGCTCGGCAGCCCGGTCACGCCGACGGTGCGCCCCTCGAGCTCGCGGGGGCGGGTGACGTCGGGGGAGGCCAGCACGGCGGCGAGCGGCCGCTGCACGATGGCGCCGACGGCGACGAGGTCCGCGCCCTCCTGACGGGCGAGCGCGACGTCGTGGATGTCCATGATCGCCAGGTCGGTGCGGCCCGCCGACAGGAGCTTCGCGCCGTCGGCGCCCGAGCCGGGCACCCGGATCCGCACGGCCAGGCCGGCCTTCGAGAACAGCCCGCGCTCCTGCGCGACGTAGAGGCCCGTGTGGACCGCGTTGGGCGCGAAGTCGAGCGTGAGGTTCAGGGACGTGGTGGCCTGCGTGCTCGTCGCCGGGGTCGCCCCGGCGTCGTCCCCGCCGTCGGAGCCCCCGCAGCCCGCCAGCACGAGGGCGCCCACCGCGAGCGCCGTCAGCCGGACCACCACCCCTGACGATCGTCGGCGGGGGGCCGATCGGTCGTGGGTGGCCGGGCTCCGGGGGTCCTGCGATCCAGTCATGCGGGGAAGAGTGGCGGACCGCCGCACCGCGCGCCGTCCCGCCCCGGCGCCGCGCCCACCGGGCGGTGCCCGGGCGGCCGGTCGGACGGGGCACGGGAGCACGGCGGCGGACGGCGCCTGCCCGTTACGGTGGTGTGATGGAAGCCAGCGGCGAATCGATCTCTCCCGAGGGCCTGGAGGCCCTGAAGGCGGAGCTGGAGGAGCTCGAGGGCCCCGCCCGTCGCGACATCGCCGCCCGCATCCAGCGCGCCCGCGAGCTCGGCGACCTCAAGGAGAACGCGGAGTACCACCAGGCCAAGGACGATCAGGCCCACCTCGAGACCCGCATCGCCGGGCTCCTCGAGCGCCGCCGCAACGCGGTCGTCACCGAGGTCTCCAAGAGCGGCGACGTCGTCGGCTTCGGCTCGACGGTCACGCTCGTGGACGTCGACACGGACAAGGTCCAGAAGTGGTCGTTCGTCGGCGCCGCCGAGGCCGACGCGAGCGCGGGGAAGATCTCCGTCGAGTCGCCCGTCGCGCAGGCCGTGATGGGCCACGCGGTCGGCGAGGTCGTGAAGGTCACGACGCCGCGCGGCGTGCGCAACCTGCGCGTCGACAAGCTCGGCGACTGACCGCCCGGCGGCGCCCGGCGGACCGTCCGCCGGGCACCGCCCGCCCTCGACCGCCGGCCGGCCGGCCGGCGGTCCGGGGCTCAGCGGACCCGCAGGGCGACCCGGCGGGTCCGCGTCTCGCCGCCGACCGTCGTGCGCACCGTGATGCGGTGCACGCCGCGGCGGGCGCGCGTCCCGACGCGGATCCCGAGGCGGGCGACGCCGAGGCGCCCCGCCCGGACCGTTCCGAGGCGCACGGTGCGGGTGCCGCCGGCGCGCAGCGACGCCGGGAGGCCGACGCGGACGCGGGCGCCGCGCAGCGGGCCCGTCGTCGCGTTGCGCACGCCGACCCGGATGCGCGCGAGCGCCCCGCGGCGGACGCGCGTGGTGACGTCGACCGAGATGCTGACGCGGCCGTCGTCGCCCCTCTCGCCCTTCGGCCCCTGCGGGCCGGCCGGCCCGGCGGGGCCCGGTGCGCCGGTCGCCCCGGTCGGGCCGGGGACGCCCTGCGGGCCGGCCGGCCCGGTCGGACCGGCGGGGCCCTGCGGTCCCGTCGGCTCGGCGGGGGTGCCCGGCGCGGCGTCCTTCAGCGTCACGACCGGCGGGTCGTGGTCCGAGACGTGCAGGCCGAGCGACGGCTGCTCGGCGTAGTCGTTGTCGAGGTGCGCGTAGCGGACGTCCGTGACCTGCGGCAGCAGGTCGGCGGTGACGAGCGCGTGGTCCAGCGTCTGCAGGCGGCCCTGGAACGCGAAGGAGTAGCGCTCCTGCTCCGGGGCGCGGTCCCACAGGTTCGTCAGGGTGCCGCCCTGCTGCATCACGGCCAGCGGCGACTCGTCCTCGAACGCGTTGAGATCGCCGACGGCCATGACGGAGCCGCCGGCCGCCTTCACGCGCTCCGCCTCGGTGCGCACGATCCGCGCCTGCTGCTCGCGGCACGTGTCCGCCGAGGACTTCGACGCGAAGTGGTTGGAAATCACGGTGAGCGGCAGGCCGCCCGGGAGCGTCACGTCGAGCGCGAGCGGCGGGCGGTCGGAGACCTGGCCGGTCGTGTCGCCGCAGCGGGTGCCCGTGTCGGCGGGGACACCGAGGCCGAGCTGCCGCGGCACGCCGCGGACGCGCACGCCGTCCCTGACGAGGAAGCCGACGTCGATGCCGCGCGAGTCGAAGCCCTCCTTCGCGTAGGCGGTGTAGCCGCCGATCCTCGTGGCGAGGTCCTGCAGGACGGCCTGGCTGTCCTTGACCGGGACACCGGTCTTGCGCTGGCTGTCCCCGACCTCCTGGACCGCGACGACCTCGGGGGCCTTCAGGCGGGTGCCGATGGCGGCGGCGAGGCCGTCGAGCTTCTCCTCGTACTGCGCCTGGGTGACGGTCCCCAGGTCGAGGTCCGCACCGGGCGGGAACAGGTTCTCGACGTTGAAGCCGGAGATCCGTGCCTGCCCGGCGGGCTTCGCGGGCAGGTCGTACACCGCGGGCACCTCGGGGTCGCGGGTGACCGTCGGCAGGGTCCCGACCTGCGGGGTGAGCGTGTAGTTGTAGAACGAGAAGCCGAGCGGGCCGACGGCGTTCTCGACCTTCGAGAACAGGTCGCCGCGCACGAGCGTGGAGGAGTCGGGCCGGTCGTACGGGTTGGCCGGGTCGCCGGCGCCGGCGTCGTCGATCAGCGCGATGTTCGAGACGGCCGGGTCCTGCCGGAAGATGCGGCCGCGGTCGAGGCCGGGCGTGACGAAGAGCTCGCCGAACTTCGTCGTGCCCCCGCTGTTGGCGATCCCGACGGGCAGGGCGACCCGCATGCCCTCGAGCGTCTCGTAGTAGCCGCGGGTGCCGTCCGTCAGGGGGTTCGGGTTCGTCTGCGCCTTCGCCCGTGCCGTGTCCAGCACGACGGGGGCGGGCAGCGCGGCCTCGCCGAGCACGACGGGCTCGGTGTCGCGCTTCTCGGCGATCATCGTCAGACCGAACTTCTCCTTGGCCTGCCCGACGATCCGGACCCGCTTGCCGAGCAGGTCGGCCCGCCGGCCGGTGGGGCCGTCGACGAAGCCGACGAAGACGCCCTCCGACGTGCTCGGGTCGGCGTCCTCGGCGCCCGGGACGGTCTGGACGTAGATCCCGGCGTCCTCGGGGAACGTGCCGGTGAAGCTCGCGCCGTCCTCGTCGTCCACGCCGGTGACGACGCCCTCGATCGTGACCTCCTGGCCGGCCTTCGGGGTGGTGGCCCCGGACCCCTGGACCTGGCCGATCGGCGTGACGCCGCCCGTCGGCGGCGGGGTGGTCGTGCCGCCCGAGCCCTGCGGGTTCGCGGCGGCGACGGTCAGGTCGTCCTGGTTGGCATCGGTGTCCTGGGCCTCGGCGGCGCCCTTGCGGTGCGCGGAGTCCCCCGACGTGCCCGCGAGCGTCGCCAGGTCGATGCCCGTGCCCTCGCGGCAGGGGCTGGTCGCGCTGCCGAGGCCGTCGACGACGGTCGTGTCGGCGGTCACGATCCGTGCACCGGACTGCCCGCTGTTGCTGAAGCCCGTCGTGTAGACGGCGTCGGGCGTGGCCGCGCCGGAGTAGCCGCTCGCGGCGGTGTTGGCGAAGAGCCAGCGGCCGCCGGCCGGGAGCGTCGTGCCGGCGGGGACGGCGACCCGGTCGCTCGCCGCGCCCGAGCCGGACGCGCAGCCCTGCAGGCGCCAGCCGCCGATGTCGACGGCACCGGTCGACGCGTTGACGAGCTCGACGAACTCGTCGTTGGCGCCGGAGGCCCCGCCGAAGCGGGCCTCGCTGATCACGACGCCGGAGGTGGACGCCGAGGCGACGGTCGGCACGGCGGCGGCGAGGCCGAGCGCGGCGACCGCGGCCGCCGCGAGCGGGAGACGGCGGGAGGGGGAGGGACCTGGGGACACGTGGACCTCGGGGGATCGGTCGGGGGAGGTGGGGCACCGGAGCGCCGCCCCGCCACGCTCCCCGACCTGGCCCGCCCGCCGGTGTCCACGGCGTGAACCCCGCGTGGGCCTCGTGTGAACGGGACCGGCGCGTCGCCCGGCTCCGCGCCTGGCGCGTCGCGCGGCCCGTGGGCCTGCGACCCGCCGCCGGGCGCTCAGCCGAGCCGCGCGGCGGCGTCGTCCGCGCCGAAGAGGTCCTCGGACGCCGCGCGCACGAGGACCGCCGCGCCGGGACCGTCCTCGGCGGTGACGAGGTCGCCGAGCCCGCCGACGACCACCGCGGGCTGCCCCGAGGCCTTGCGCCGGGCGAGGTCGGCGGCGGAGGCGACGTGGTCGGCGACGGCGATGACGGTGGCCTGCAGCTCGCGGCCGTGCCGGTCGACCGCGCCGCGCTCGTCCGCGACGGCGACGAGGCCCGCGCAGCCGATCGCGACCTCCGCCTGGCCGTGGCGCCAGGCCCGGCCGAACGAGTCGGCCACGACGACGGCGGGCCGGCCGGGCAGGGCGTCGCGCAGGCGGCGGGCAGACGCGTCGGGATCGGCGGGCAGGGTGACGGCCCAGCCCTCCGCGACGTTCGAGCGGTCGACCCCCGCGTTCGCGCAGACGAAGCCGTGGTGCGTGCGGCAGATGAGGACCCCGCGGCGGGCGCGGACGATCTCGGCGGTCCCGTCCAGGACGACCTGCACCAGCTCGGGCTCCTTCTCGAGCTCGGCGGCCAGGGCGGCGGCACGCGGCGAGACGTCGACCCGCGCGAGCTCGACGAGCGCGCCCTCGGCCTTCGACACGACCTTGTGCGAGACCACGACGCAGTCGTCGCGCTCGAACGGCCGGCCGCCGTTGGCGGCGAGGACGAGGCCCGCCAGGTCGTCGCCGGGGCGGACCTCGGGCAGCGCGTCGAGGGCGCGGACCGACAGCGACGGGCTCGGCACGACGGGGGCCGCGGTCAGAGGATCCGCGGCAGCAGGCCGCGCGTGTGCGACGCCCCGCCGCGGACCTCGTCCAGGCGGGTCTGCAGGGCGGCGAGGTCGTCGCCGGTGTCCACGTCGAGCATGATCGTCAGCGGCTCGGACTCGAAGACCGCGGCGCCCGCGGCCTCGCCGGCGGCGGTGTGCCGGGCGCGGCTGCCCTCGCCGAAGGACGCGGCCATGACGTCGGGCGGGGTCAGCACGAGCGCGTTCGTGCCGTCGCCGTGCCGGTCGGGCACGATCGTGACCTCGCGGCCCTCGGGCGCGGCGCTGAGCAGCCCGTCGATCTCCGCCGGGTCGATCGCCGGGGTGTCGGCGGGCAGCAGGATGATCCGCTCCGCCCCCTTCGACAGCGCCATGCCGACGCCCAGGGCGGCGGCCTCGCTGTGGCCGAGGTCGCGCTGGTCCATGAGGACCTCGGCGTTGTAGTTCACCGCGATCTGCTCCGCGATGGGCTCGCCGGTGACGACGATGACGGCGTCGACGAGCTCGGCGCGCCGGAGCGCGATCAGGACGTCGGTGACCATGGCCTGCATGAGGGCCACGCGGGAGCGGGCCGGCAGCCGGTCGGCCAGCCGCGTCTTCGCCGCGTTGAAGCGCTTGACCGGGACGATCGCGATGGTCTTCATGCCGCGGTCCCCGCGTTCGTGGAGAGGGAGGAGCAGAGGTCGAGCACCTCGGCGGCGACGGACGCGCGGGTGTCCGCGTCGCCCATCAGGACGTTCGCGGTGCGCACGGCGATCCCGGGGATCTCGACCGTCTCGTCCGTCAGCAGCCCGTCGAGCAGCCCGTCGTACATCCGGGCGACGCCGCGCGCGTCCATGTCGACGCCGGCCCAGCGCAGGAACGACTCCGTGGGGCCCTTCCGCACCTGCCCGTCGACGAGGGGGGCGACGGCGACGACGGGCGCGGCGGTGTCGCGCAGCGCCTCGCGGACGCCGGGGACGGCGAGGATCGGGCTGATGGAGATCACGGGGTTGGAGGGGCCCACGACGACGGCGCGGGCGGTGCGGATGGCCTGCAGCACCTCGGGGGTGGCCACCGCGTCCTCCGCGCCGCGGAACGCGACGTCCTGGACGACGGGGGCGGGCGTCTCGCGCAGGCGGCGGATCATGAACTCCTGGAAGTCCCACCAGCGGTCGTCCGCGCGCACCTGGGTGCGGACGGGGGAGTCCGAGGGCGGCAGGACGTGCGCGGCGACGCCGTAGGCGGCGGCCGCCTCGGCGAGCACCTCCGTCGGGCGGGCGCCCTCCGCGAGGCGGCGGGCCCGGCGGATGCAGAGCGCCAGGTCGCGGTCGCCGAGGTTGAACCAGACGTCCTCGCCGAGGGCGCGCAGGGCGTCCATGACGGCGAAGGTGTCGTCCGCGAGGCCCCAGCCGCGCTCGTCGATCCGGTCGGCGAGCCAGAACGTGCAGAGGTCGGGGTCCGGGCTGACCAGGCCACCGTGGACCTCGGTGTCGTCGCCGGTGTTGGCGATCACGACGAGGTCGGCGCCGGCGTGGTCGAGGAGCCCGCGGGCCAGCTTGGCCCCGCCGGTCCCCCCGGCGAGCACGACGACGGGGGCGTCGGGCAGCTCCGGGACGCTCACGGCGCCACCGTCGCGGTGCCGCGGCGCGGCGCGGCGGCGGTGCGGGTCCCGGGCCTCGCGGCCGGCCCGTGGGCCGACCGGCCTGGACCGCCGGAGTTCGTCACCGCAGAAGTCACGACGGCGGAGTATAGGTCGGTGGGACGGCGGACCCGCCGTCCGTCGCCCACCGCTGGACGGCGGCCCCGCGGGCGTGCGACGGTGCCCGGTGCATGCGCGTCCACGCCCACCGCGGGAACACGTTCACCGCCGGGACCGTGGTCCTCGCCGCGGCCGTGGTCGAGGCCGAGCTGCGCGGCGGCGCGTCCCCGGGGGTGCGTGCGGGCCTCGTGCTCGCGCTGACCGCGCTGGCGGGCCTCGGGGCGCTGCGCTCGCCGCTCGAGGACGGCACGGCGCGCCCGTACCAGGAGCTCCTCCTGGCGCTCACGGCCCTGGGCGGCGCCGGGCTCATCGCCCACGTCCTGGCGCTCGCGGGCGCGGGCCCGGGGAGCCCCGTGGACGCGTGGTGGGTCGCCGGCGTGGCCGCGTCGGGGGCGGTCCTCGGCCTCGCGCTGGCCCGGGCGCGCGGCGGCACGATCGTGCTCGGGGTGGGCGCGGCGCTCGCGGTCGTCGCGGTCGTCGCCGCCACGGGCGCGGCGTGGGGCGGGGCCGACCCCCGCGACGGCGTGCGCTGGGTGCTGCTCCTGGTGGTCCTCGTCCTCGTGCTGGCGATCGTCCTGCGGATCGACGGGCGCTACGGGCACGCGGTCGCGCTGGCGGACGTGCTCGCGGCCGTCGTCGTGCTGCTCGCGGCCACGTTCCTCGTCGACGACGTCCCGGGGGCGGCCGGGGCGCTCGGTCTGCCGACGGCCCCGGAGGGCGCCGGCCTGGGCTGGCAGCTGCTCCTCGTCACCGCGGGGTTCGCGCTCGCGGGGCTCGGGGCGACCCTGCACGAGCGGGGACCGGGCTGGCTCGGCGCGCTCGCGCTCCTGGCGAGCCTCGGTGTCCTGTCCCGTGGCGGCGGCGACCTCGTCGGTTGGCCGCTCGTCCTCGCCGTGCCGGGGCTCGTCCTGGTCGGCGTGGCGCTGCGGCCCGTGGGGCGGCGCACCCCGGAGGAGGAGCGCGCGGAGGGGCCGGGGGCGACGGTCGTCCCCTTCGGCCGCCGGCGCCCGACCGCGGTCCTCCGGGAGCCGGACCCGGACGACGACCTGCTCTGAGGCGACGAGGCGACGCCGTCTACCGCCGACGAGGCGGAGCCGTCGGGCGCGCGACCCGCGCGAGCTCACGGCCCATCGCCGTCCGCCTCCCGCGCGCGTCGTAGAGCGACGAGGCCCGGCAGTCGCCGCCGCAGCGGTCCATGAACCACGCCCACCGCTCGACGTAGGGCAGGCGGTCGAGCACGCGCGTCGTCCGGCGGAGGTGGGCGCGCATGCGGGCGGGCGTCGGCCGGGCGTGGGGGCGCGCGCCCTGCCACTCCCAGGTGGGCAGGCTGCCCGTCTCCGTGACCCAGATCGGCAGGCCCCAGCGCTCGTGGACGCGCCGGATGTCGCGCTCGATCCAGCGGACGGTCCCGGGGTCGGTGGGATCCCCGTAGAAGTGCAGGGCGATGAAGTCGACCCGCCGGCCCTGCGCCGTCGCGCGACCCATGAAGTCGTCGAGCCACGTCCTCGCGGGGTCGGACCGCGACCGCGTCCAGATGCTGGCGACGGCGGGGCTGCCGAGCCGCAGGCCGGTCGCCTCGAGGCGCGGCCAGAGGCGGATCGCGTCCGCGGGGCTCATGTTCGCCTGGCCACCGAGGTCGGGCTCGTTGAACCCGAGCAGGTGCCGCACGCGACCCGCGCGCCGGTCGGCGGTCAGCCGGGCGATCGTCCCGTCCGTGACGCTCCCCGCACCCCACAGCATCGGCACGAACTCGACCCGCGAGCTCCGCAGCGGGCTCTCGGCGGACCAGTCGTAGGTCCACGACGCGCCGACGGCCGACAGGCGCCGGGCGTCGCCGCGGTCGGCGTAGACGCCGCTGGCCACGCCGACGGCCGGGCGGGCGTGCGCGACGCCGGCGGCCCCGAGGAGGACGAGGAGGACCAGCGCGGCGACGACGGGCCACACGCGGTGCGGTGCGGTGCGGTGCGCGACGACTGGGCGGACGGACATCCCGGGGGACGATAGGCCGGGCCCGGCGGGCGGGGGCCGGATCCAGGTCCCGTCTCGATCACGCGTCCAGCGCCGGGCGCCGTCCCGCGCGGGGCCCCTGCCGCGCGTGGTCGGGGCTGCGGCACGCCGCGGCGACCGGGGCGTCGAGCCGGGCGCCGTGGGCGTCCCGGCGCGCCCGCGGCGCGCTCACCCCTGTCGGTACACGTCCCGCGCGGAGGCCTGGTCGCGCGGGCGGATGACGATCGTGTCGAGGTCGACGTGCGACGGCCGCGTCGCGACGAACGCGACGACCTCGGCCACGTCGTCGGCGACGAGCGGGGTCATGCCGCGGTAGACGGCGGCGGCCTGCTCGTCGTCGCCCAGGCGGACCCGGGAGAAGTCCGTCTCGACCATGCCGGGCTGCAGCTCCGTGACCCGGATCGGTCGGCCGAGCAGCTCGATCCGCATCGTCCGCATCGCGGCGGACACCCCGTGCTTCGCGGCGATGTAGCCCCCGCCGCCGGGATAGATCTCGAACCCCGCGATGGAGCCGATCGTGACGACGAGCCCGTCGCCGGAGGCCTCGAGCGGCCCGATCAGCGCCTTCGTGACGCGCACCGTGCCGAGCACGTTGGTCTCGTACATCCGCCGCCAGCCGTCGATGTCGGCCTCGAGCACCGGGTCGACGCCGAGCGCGCCGCCGGCGTTGTTGACGAGCACGGAGAGCACCGGCACCTGCGCGGCGAACGCCGCGACCGACCCGTCGTCCGTGACGTCGAGCGGGATGGCCCGACCGCCGATCTCCGCCGCGATGGCCTCGATCCGGTCGACCCGGCGGGCGCCCAGGACGACGTCGTAGCCCTCCGCGGCCAGGCGCCGGGCGGTCGCCTCGCCGATGCCCCCGCTCGCTCCGGTGACGACGGCGACGGGACGGGCGGCGGCTTCCGGCATGCCCCGCGTTCTAGCAGCGCGACGGTCCGGGCACCCCGCCCGGCGACCGGTCCGACCGTCGGCGCACCCCGCCCGGCGAGCCGTCCGACGGTCGGCGCACCCGGCCCGGCGAGCCGTCCGACGGTCGCGGCGCCGCCACCGACGACCGGTAGGTTGGCGCGCATGGAGACCGACGAGCTGCTCTGGGCCGGCGCGGACGCCCAGGCCACCGCGCTGCGCGAGGGCCGGGTGAGCGCCCCGGACCTGCTCGAGGCGGTGCTCTCCCGGCTGGAGCGCGTGCAGCCGCACCTCAACGCGTTCCGCATCGTCTTCGCGGAGACGGCGCGCGCCGAGGCGCGCGCGGCGCAGGACCGGCTCGACGCGGGGGAGACCACCCCGCTCCTGGGCGTCCCGGTCGCGGTGAAGGACGACCAGGACGTCGCCGGCGACGTCTCGCCCGCGGGCGGCCGCCCGCAGTTCGGCCCGGTCGAGCGGGACGGCCGGATGGTGCGGCGGCTGCGCGCCGCGGGCGCCGTGGTGGTCGGCCGGACGCACGTCCCGGAGCGGATGCAGTGGCCGTTCACCGAGACCCTGACCTACGGCGCGACCCGCAACCCGTGGGACCTCGACCGCACGCCGGGCGGCTCGTCCGGGGGCACGGCGGCCGCGGTCGCGGCGGGCGTGGTCGGCGTGGCCTCGGGATCCGACGGCGGCGGCTCGATCCGCATCCCGTCGTCCATGTGCGGGCTGTTCGGCCTGAAGACGACGCGCGGCACGATCCGGGAGGACACCGACGAGGAGCACTGGCACGGCCTGTCGGTGAGCGGCCCGCTCGGGCGCACCGTCGCGGACGTCGCGGCGATGATGGACGTCGTCGCCGAGGACGGCTGGGCCTCGGGCGGTGCGGTGTCGGCCGACGGCGGCGGCACGTACCGCGAGGCTGCCGACCGCGATCCGCGGCCGCTGCGGATCGGGCTCTCGTGGCGTGCGCCCGTCGGCCCCGTCCCCGTCGAGCGTCAGCGCAAGGCCGCGATCCTGCGCACGGCCGACCGTCTCCGGGCGCTGGGGCACGAGGTCGTCGTGCGGGAGCTGCCGTACGGGCCCCTGGCGTTCCCGCAGTTCCTGATCCGCTACCTGCGGGGCGTCGCGGACGACGTCGAGCCGCTGCCGCGGAAGGATTGGCTCGAGCCCCGGACCCGGGCCGCCCGGCGTCTCGGTCGGCTGGTCCCGGACGCCGCGCTGCGCTGGGCGCGGGCGCAGGAGCAGGACCTGCACGGGCGCTTCGCCCCGTACTTCGCGGAGTTCGACGTCGTCCTGCAGCCGGGCATGACGGACGTCCCGTGGAAGATCGGCACGTTCTCGCGGCGCGGGGCGCTCGCGACGATGCTCGGCGTGGCGCAGCGGATGCCGCACATGCCCATGTGGAACGTCCTCGGGCACCCCGTCGCGGCGGTGCCGATCGGCCTGGACGCCGCGGGCCTGCCGATGGGCTGCCAGCTCGTCGGCCCGCCGAACGCGGAGCGCCGGCTCCTCTCGCTCGCCGGCCAGCTCGAGCGCGCGCACCCGTGGGCGCAGGAGCGCCCGCCGGCGATCGACTGAGCCGCCGGGGGCGGGGGCGGGGCGGGCCGTCGGCCGGGCCGACGGGGCGAATCGCCGATGCGCGACGTCGACCTCGTCGGCCGACGGGCGCCCAGATCGACGTCCGTCGTGCCGGGGGTGCGCTCCGTCGATTTCGTTGGCCGGTGGAGGCCGAGATCGACGTCCGGTGTGTCGGGGATGCGGTCCGTCGACCTCGTCGGCTGACGGGCGCCGAGATCGACGTCCGGCGTGCCGGGAGTGCGATCGGTCGACCTCGTCGGCCGGCCCGCATCGAGATCGACGTCCGGCGTGCCTGGAAGGCGCTTCGTCGACCTCGTTGGCCGGTGGAGGCCGAGATCGACGTCCGGCGTGCCGGGAGCGCGCTCCGTCGGCCTCGCGGGCCGGCGAGCGACGA
>WLOB01000020.1 GCA_009699505.1 Actinomycetota bacterium
CGCCGGCCTCAGCACCGGCTACGACGAGGTCGTGCTGCGCGGCGACCCGGCCGCCGGCCGCGCATTCGCGTGCTTCTACCTGGCCGACGGGCGCCTGATCGCCGCCGACTGCGTGAACAACGCGCAGGAGTTCATGTTCGGCAAGCGCGCCATCGCCGAGGGCCTCTCGCCGGACCGCTCGCTGCTCGCCGACCCCGGGACGCCGCTGGCCTCGCTGCTCCAGGGGTCCCCCGCCGGCGCCGGCTGATCGCCCGTCGCGACGCCCCCACGTCGCCCGGCACCGCGGATCCTCGAGTGGAGCCTGGGGGGCTCGAACCCCCGACCCCCTGCTTGCAAAGCAGGTGCTCTACCAGCTGAGCTAAGGCCCCTCGGAACGAGAGGGTAGCGAGCCGGCCGCGTGCTCAGCCGGACGGCGGGCGCGGGGCCGGGGCGATGACGCGGCCGGGGGTCGTCACCGCCAGGGTCAGGGCGGCGTGGAGGGCGGCGCGACCGGGGACGACGGGCGCGCCGAGCTCGCGCTCGGCGCGGCGGACCCGGCTGTAGACCGTGTTCTTGTGGACGTGCAGGGCCGCGGCCGCGCCGACGTGGCTGCCGCCGTGGTCCAGGAACGCCAGCGCCGTCTCGCGCAGGCTCGCGGCCACACCGTCGGGCCGGGCGAGCGGGCCGAGCTCGCGGAGGACGAACCGCCGGGCGCGCGCCGGGTCGGCGCCGAGCAGCGAGACGAGCTCGACGCTGCGGTACGAGGTCACCGGTCCGGGCAGGTCGCCGTGCAGCTCGGCGGCGTGGCGGGCCTCCTCGTGCGAGAGGCGGAAGCCCTCGACGCCGTCGGCGGGCCGCCCGGCCGCCACCCGCACGCCCGGGCCAGGAGTCAGGCGCGCCAGTCGGCCCTCGACCTCGTCGCCGTCGACCCCGGGCGTCGCCGTCCACGCCCAGACCGCCGAGGTGCCGACGGGCAGGAGCAGCGGATCGCCGCCCCCGACCGCCGACGCGGCCGCCCGCGCGGCGCGCTCGAGGACGCCCGGGGCGACCGGTGGACCGCCGGGTGCGACGGAGACGACGAGGGCCGTGTGGGTGCCGCGCAGCTCGTACGCCAGGCGCCGTCCCGCGACGTCGGGGTCGCGCTCCTCGCCCGCCAGCAGGCCCCGGACCGTCTCCGCCCGGACGGCGGCGGCGCTGCGGATCCAGCCGTCGCGCTCGCTCTGGTAGATCGCCGACGCGTCGCGGGCCACCCGGTCGACGTACTCGAAGAGCAGCGCGGTCGCGGTCCGCAGCCCCTCGCCGGCGGCCGGCTCCCCCAGGGTGCGCAGCCGCCGGGCGAAGGTCTCCCACAGCTCCTGCTGACCGAAGCGGTAGGCGCGCATGAGCACCGGCAGCGGGATGCGCCGGTGGACGAACCCGACCGCGTACTCGCGACCGCAGTCGGGCACCGCCACGTCGGCCAGCGGCGTGCCGCCCTCGAGCAGGCCGAGGATGCCGGCGACGTGCGTCGTGCAGCACGCCTCGGTCTCGGCGAGCATCGCGCGCTGGTCGCGCACCTCGGCGAGCTCGGGGATCCGCGCGTGGAGGGTCCCGGCGATGCCGCGCCCGAGCGCGTCGTCGTCCAGGGCCAGGGCGCACAGCAGCTCGTCGCGCAGCGCCGGTCCGACCTCGGGGCCGGGCACGGTGGGCGGGGGGATCGGGGCGGTCCGGTGCGTCGACATCGCTCGTCCGCCACGCCGGCCGTCGTGCACGCCACCGGCGGGACGCTCCGAGCCTACGCCGTACGACGGGGCGGATGGGGCCGTCGGCGCGGCCGACCCCCCGGTCGGCCGACGTCCGCCCGGGCGCCGGCCCGGTCGTCCCGCTCAGCCGTTGCCGCAGGGCGCCCGGGTCGCCGGGGTCGCGGCGTCGAGGCCCAGGTCGAGGCCCGTCCAGGCCGCGAGGTCGCGGGTGTCGTGCTCGGGGACCCAGCCGCCCGGCGTCTCGCAGTAGGCGTGGCGCGGGCCCTCGTCGACGAGGCGGCGGAGGGCCTCGACGAGCCGATCGGCGTCCTCGGCGCGCGAGGCGACGCCGAAGCTCGCCCGCAGCGCGCCCTCGGGACGCCCGAAGCGCGTCAGCAGCGGGTGCGCGCAGAAGCGCCCGTCCCGCACGCCGATGCCGTGCTCGGCCGAGAGGTAGGCGCCGACGAGGCCGGGCGCGTACCCCTCGACCGCGAAGGCGACCACGCCGATCGCCTCGCCCTCGCCCTCCCAGACCCGCAGGGTCTCCACGCCGTCGACGTCGGCCAGGCCGTCGAGCACCCGGCGGCGGAGCGCCTCCTCGTGGGCCTCGAGCGCGTCGTCCTCCAGCGCCCCGAGGACCTCGAACGCGGCGGCGATCGCGACGGCGCCGACGAGGTTCGGCGTGCCGCCCTCGTGCCGCGCCGGCCCCGTGGCCCAGTCGACCGTCGTCGTCCGCGCGACCCCGGCGGCGGGCGTGCCGGGGACCCGGGGCGTCGCGACCTCCCGGACCGCGCCGCCACCCGCGAGGTACGGCTCGGCGGCGTCGAGCCAGTCGCGCCGGCCGACGAGGACGCCGCTGCCGTAGGGCGCGTAGAGCTTGTGGCCCGAGAGCGCGAGGTAGTCCGCACCGAGGGCGACGAGGTCGATCGCGCGGTGCGGGGCGAGCTGCGCGGCGTCGACGAAGAGGCGGGCGCCGTGGGCGTGGGCGATCGCCGCGGCGCGCTCGACGGGGAGGAGCTCGCCCGTGACGTTCGAGGCCCCGGTGAGCGCCAGGAGCGCCGCGGGGCGGCGGGCCAGCTCGGCGTCGAGGCGCTCGAGCGTCTCGTCGACCGTGGCGGCGTGCGCGACGCAACGGTGGCCGGCGGCACGGGCCCACGGCAGCAGGTTGGCGTGGTGCTCCAGGTCGAGCGTGACGACCTCGCCCGGGACGGCCGACGCGAGGAGGTTCGTCGCGTCCGTCGTGTTGCGCGTCAGGACGACGAGGTCGTCCGCGCGGGCGCCGAGCGCGGCGCCGATGCTGCGGCGGGCGGCCTCGTAGAGCGCGCTTGCGACCTGCGACGGCAGGCCGGCGCCGCGGTGGACGCTGCCGCTGAAGGGCAGGACGCGGGCGACGCGCTCGGCGACGGCGGCCAGGGCCGGGGCGGTCGCGGCGTGGTCGAGGTTGGCGAAGCGGACGGTGCTGCCGTCGAGGAGCGGCACGCGCAGGTCGCCGCCGACGACGGGGAGCAGCGGCGCGGCGGCGCGGTCGACGGCGTGCGGGCGGACGGTCTCGATGGTGCTCATGGGGTCTCCGTTGGTTCCGGGACCCGGTGAGGTCCCGCGCTTGCGTGCGCAGACCTCGGAGGCCTGCGCGGCCTGGTCGTTCACCCGGGGCACCCCACCGCGGTGGAGGGTTGCCGGCCAGCGAGCCGGGGCTTGTCGCTGGCGCTCTTGACCGCGGCCGAATATAGCCAAACCCCATCGGGTTTTGCAAGAAGCGCGGAGAAGTCGGCCGGACGGCCCGTCGCCACGGCCCCGATGCGGGTACGTGACAGGGTGGAAGTCCTTGTGTCGTCAACCAGCTCGACCCGCCGATCCGGCGGCCGGGCCGGGGCGGCCGCCCCTCACCGAAGGCCTCAATGCCCTACGACCACCTGTTCTCGCCCCTCTCCGCCCCCGGTCTGGAGCTGCCGCACCGCATCGCGCTGGCGCCGCTGACCCGGAACCGCGCCGTCGGCACCGTGCCGGCGGAGATCAACGCGGAGTACTACGGCCAGCGCGCCACCGCCGCGATCACGATCTCCGAGGGCTCGTCCCCCGCGGGCGTCGGCCACGGCTACCTCGACATCGCGGGCGTCCACACGGACGAGCAACAGGCGGGCTGGAAGCACGTCGCCGACCGCGTCCACGCCGAGGGCGGCCGCCTCTGGGTCCAGCTCATGCACTGCGGTCGCGTCGCGCACCCGCGGTTCACCGACGGCGTCACGCCCGTCGCGCCGTCGTCCGTGCTCGCCCAGGGCGAGGTCTGGACCCCCGAGGGCCAGACCCCGTTCGTCGTGCCGCGCGCGTTCGAGACGGACGAGCTCGAGGGCCTGAAGCAGGACTACGTCCAGGCCGCGGAGCGCATCGTCGCCGCGGGCGGCGACGGGATCGAGCTGCACGCCGCCAACGGCTACCTGCTGCACCAGTTCCTCGGCACGAACACGAACACCCGCACGGACGGCTACGGCACCGACGCCGCCGGTCGCGTGCGCTTCGTCGTCGAGGTCGCGAAGGCCACCGCCGAGGCCATCGGCGCCGAGAAGGTCGGCATCCGCATCTCGCCCGAGCACCCCTTCAACGACATGCAGGACGAGGGCTGGGAGGAGACGTACGACCTCCTGCTGCGGGAGCTCGCGCCGATCGGCCTCGCGTACCTGCACGTCCTCGAGCCCGCCCCGGACGAGGCGCTGCCCAAGACGCGCTTCGCCCGCGAGCGCTGGACCGGCACGCTCATCGGCAACCGCGGCTTCGGCGAGGCGTACGACTACGCCCGCGCCGACGAGCTGATCGCGGACGGCACGCTCGACCTGATCGCGGTCGGCCGCGACTTCCTCGCCAACCCGGACCTGCCGGAGCGCCTGAAGCAGGGCGCCGAGCTGAACACGCCGGACGAGGACACGTTCTACTCCCGCGGCCCCGAGGGCTACACGGACTACCCGACGCTGGCCCAGTCGCAGGCCTGAGCGACCCGTCGCGGGGACGGGCGGCCGTCCGTCCCCGCGCCACGCCGGCCGCCGCCTAGGATCGGGCGATGGAGATCGCCGGGCAGGTCGTCGTCGTCACCGGGGGCGCCTCGGGCATCGGGCGCGCGCTGGTGGAGCGGTTCCTCCGGGACGGCGCCCGCGGCGTCGTGGTCGTCGACCTGGACGAGGCCGCCGCCCGCGCGGTCGCCGAGCCGTGGGAGGGGCGCGCGCTCGGCCTGGGCTGCGACGTCACCGATCCCGACGGCGTGGCCGCCGTCCTCGCGGCGACGACGGACGCGTTCGGTCCCGTCGACCTGTTCTGCGCCAACGCGGGCGTCGCGATCGGCGAGGACGAGCAGACCGCCGACGACGTGTGGGACCTCGCGCTCGCCGTCAACGTGCGGGCGCACGTCCTGGCGGCGCGGCTCCTCGTGCCGGGCTGGATCGAGCGCGGGCACGGGTACTTCCTCTCGACCGCGTCGGCCGCCGGGCTCCTGACGCAGGTCGGCTCGGCGCCCTACAGCGTGTCGAAGCACGCGGCCGTCGCCTTCGCGGAGTGGCTCTCGGTGACCTACGGCGACCGCGGGCTGCGCGTGAGCTGCCTCTGCCCGATGGGCGTCGACACGCCGCTCCTGAACGACGGCTTCTCGGCCCAGGACGGCCGCGCGACCACGGCGGCGACCGTCGTCCGGGACGCGGGGCAGGTGCTCTCCGCCGACGACGTCGCCGGGGTCGTGGTCGAGGGCCTGCGGGCCGAGCGGTTCCTGATCCTCCCCCACCCCGAGGTCGCGACGTTCGAGGGCCGGCGCGCCGCGGACCACGACCGCTGGATCGCCGGGATGCGGCGGCTGCAGGCCGCGGCCGGCGGCGCCTGAGCGGCCGCGCACGACGAATCCGCGGTCCGCTGTCACGAACGACGCGGCCCTCGCGTTCTCCGGACGCGTGCACGTCACGCGTGTGTCCCGTCCCCGCGCCCGCAGGCGCCGCCAGGGTGCGTGCCCGGCGGCGCCTGTGCGGCCACCCGGCCGCCGTTGCCGACCCGACGGGGGACCGCGCCGTACGCCTCCGGGAGCGGGCGGTCCCGGCCTCAGCCCGGCCCGGGCTCCGTGTGGACGACGACGTCCGCCAGGCGCGGGTGGGCGATCCGCAGGTCGCGCTCGAGCTCGCTGGCCAGGTCGTGCGCGGCGAGCAGCCCCGCGGCGGCGTCCGTGGCGACCGTCAGGAACAGCACCGGCCCGACGTCCGTCTCCCGCAGGTCGCACTCCAGCGGCTCGGCGCCCAGGAGCGCGACGACCGTCGCGAACAGGTCGTCCGCGTCGCCCCCGCGGGCGCGCTCGGGCCGCAGCGCGACGGGCCCCTCGATCGGCTCGAGGTGGGTGTGCACCGCCTCGACCCCGGGACGCAGCGCGGCGATCTGGGCCTCCACCCGCTCCGCCGCGGTGTGCGCGTCGCGGAGCGAGCTGTCCGCGTCCAGCTTCAGGTGCAGCGCGACGATCGCCGTGCCGCGGTCCGTGTAGATCGCGATGTCGTGGGCGTCGCGGACGTCGGGGTCCTTCAGCGCGGTCGCGAGGACCTGCTCGCGCAGGTCGGCACCGGACATCTGCGGCTCGGCGTGCACGACGACGTCCGCGGACGGCACGGCGGCGCGGATCGCGGCCTCGACCCGGTCGGCGGTCTCGTGGTCGGCGGCGACCGTCGTCGCCGGGGACACGCCGAGGGTGACGTCGGCGAAGACCTGGCCACCGACCTCGCGCAGGCGCAGGCGGCGCAGCTCGGCGTGCGGCGCGGCCTCGAGGATCGCGGCGGTGATGGCGGTGCGCTGGTCCTCCGGCGCGAAGTCCATGAGCGCCCGCACGTTCTCGAACGTCAGGCGGCCGGCCGCGACGAAGATGATCAGCGCGACGATCAGCGCCGCGATCGCGTCGCCCTGCTGCACGCCCGACGCGACGAGCGCCAGGCCGATGAGGACCGCGACGGAGCCGGCCAGGTCACCGGCGAAGTTGAACGCGTTCGAGCGGAACGCCGCGCTCTCCCAGCGCCGGGCGGCGCGCAGCGAGATGACGATGCGGCTGACGTCGATGACGAGCGCCAGGCCGATGACGACGAACACGTACCAGCTCGCGTCGACGTCGTGCCCGCCCTCGATCAGGAGCCGGACGGCCTCGAAGCCGATGATCAGCCCGCCGACGAAGACGATCGCCGCCTCGCCGAGCGCCGCGATGTTCTCCGCGCGGCGGTGCCCGTAGTTGTGGTCGCCGTCCGCCGGCTTGATCGCCAGGCGGATCGCCAGCAGCGTCAGGAACGCGGCGATGACGTCGCCCGAGGACTCGATCCCGGCGGAGACGAGCGCCAGGCTGCCGGTGAGGAGGCCGGTCCCGAGCTTGAGCACCACGAGGACCATCGCCGCGGCCAGCGACCACAGCGCGGTCCGGCGCTGCAGGCGCGCGTCCGCGGCGATCTCCTCGGCCGTGCGGTCGCCCGCGGCGACGGGCGTGACGGTGTCCGCGGCGGCCATCAGGCGACGCAGGATAGGCGCCTCCGGTCGTCGCGTGGGCCCTTCGGCGCGCCACATCCTGAGGTCGTGGGCGCGCCTCATCCTGGGTCCGCCGCAGCCCTCCTCCGCGGATCGGTCGGCCCGCGAGGCCCGCCGTCGGCGCACCGCCACAGGACTCCCCGGCCGCGGGGCGAACCCCGCCGGGACGGGTTGCGTGGTCCGCCGCGGCGGGCGCCGGACGGACGTCCGTCGTGTCACAGCGCCGGCCTCCCGCCCGTTCCCCCTGTCGTGTCCCCCGTCCAGCCACCGAGCGACGCCGAGCTGCTGCTCGACACGGACGACCCCGTCGAGACGTTCGCGCTGCTCTACCGGCGCCACGTCGACGCGATCCTGCGCTTCTGCGCCTCCCGCGGCGCGAGCGCGGACACCGCCGCGGACGTCACCTCGGAGACCTTCCTCTCCGCGCTGCGCAAGCGCGGCTCGTACGACGCCCGCTACCCCGACGCGCGCCTCTGGCTGATCGCGATCGCCTCGCGCAAGCTCATCGACGGGCACCGGCGCGACAAGGGCGACCGACACCGGCGCGACGCCCTGCTCGCGAGCGCCCCGCGGCCGACGGACCGCGACCGCGACGCGTACGACGCGCTGCTGCAGGACGAGGGCGGCGCCGCGCTCGACGTGCTCGCGGACCTCCCGGCGGCGCAGCAGCGGGCGATCCGCCTGCGCGTCGTCGAGGACCGGCAGTACGCCGAGATCGCCCGCGACCTCGGTCTCTCGGAGGGCACCGCGCGACAGCACGTCTCCCGCGGCCTGGCCCGCCTCCGCTCCCGACTGGAACGGCACCCATGAGCACGACAGAGCGCCCCATGCCCGACTTCGCCGACGCGCTGGAGCGCCACCTCCGCGCGGCCGCGCAGGCCACCGTGGTCCGGCCCACCGCCCCGGCCGCGGTGCACGGCCGTCGGCGCGCGCACGACGGACGTCCCCGCGTCCTCGCCGGCCGGCGGGGGCTGCGTCGGCCGTTCGCCGCGGCCGGGTCGCTCGCCCTCGTCGCGCTGGTGCTCGTGCTCGTCCTCGCGCTCGGCGGGTCGGGGCCCGGGACGTCCCGGGCCTTCGGCGCCCCGCTCGTGCTGCGGACGCCGCTGGTCCCCCTCCCCGAGGGGTCGCGGCCGGGCATCTCCGCCGAGATCTTCATCGGCCCCGACAGCGGCCGGATCACGAAGGGGCACCGCATCTCGACCGCCGCCGGGCCCGCGTTCCTCTACGGCGACGAGCGCGGGCGCTGCCTCACCGCCCCCGTGCCGGGCGTGCCGCGGCCGGAGGTCAACCGGGGGGTGACGTGCGTGCGCGGCGCGAGCTTCCGGCGGTCCGGGATCGCCGGCTGGATCGGGGACGAGGACCGCGCGACGTACATCGCCGCCGTCCCCCAGGGCGTCCGGAACCCGACCGTGTCGTACTCCGGCGGGCCGCCGCGCGAGCTCGTCCCATCGGACATCGGGGTGATCGTGGTGCGCACCACCGAGCCCGCCGTCGTCACCCGCTACGACGTCGACGGCCGGGCGACGCGCGACGCGCTCGCGCAGTCGGGGACGGGACCGGACGAGGCCGCCCGGCCCACGCGCCGGGGGACGCCGGTCCGCCCGGGAGCGGGCACGCCGCCGACGCCCGCGGCGCCCGCACCGGTGGTCCCGTGACCCGGGACGAAACTGGGGTTGACGCCGTCGACCCGAGGGAGGATGCTGCGCGCCTGATGTCCCCCGCATCCCTCCCGCACGAGCAGTTCCACGCCGTCGACGCCCGCCCGCTGCGACCGCGCGAGGACGAGCTCCAGCGGCAGCTGATCGACCTGCAGCGCGAGGTCGCCGAGCTGCGGACGCAGCGCCGGCGCGACATGGCGACGGCCCGGGGGCTCGGCGAGGCGCTGCAGGCGATCCGCAGCGGCGCGATGGCGCTGCGCGCGGAGAACGAGGACCTGCGGCGGCAGCTCGCCGCCCGCGAGCCGCGGCCCCGCTGAGGCCTACGGGCGCAGGTGCGCCCAGCTCTCCCGGTCGGACCGCAGGAGGTCGCGCAGCCGCTGCGGCGCGTGCCCGGCGATCCGCTCGACGACGTCGGTGACGACGTCGAAGTCGCCCGCCCCGAGCGCCTGGTACGAGGTGACCCACCCCTCGACCTCGAACGGCTCGGCGCCGAAGTGCGCCCGCGACGCGTACGCCTCCTCCTCCGTCTCGTCGACGTAGGTGACGGGCCGCCCCGTCTCCTCCGTCAGCACCTCGGCCGCCTCGGCGAGCGAGAGCCGCTCGTCGCCCGTGACGTCGTAGGTCGCGCCGTCGTGCGCCGCCGGGTCGGCCAGGACCGCGGCCGCGACGTCCGCCACGTCGTCGCGGGAGACGAACGCCGCGCGCCCGTCGCCGGCCGGCCCGGCGATCACGCCGTCGGCCGACGCGAAGAACGGCACGAAGTCGAGGTACATCGTGTTGCGCAGGAACGTCGTCCGCATGCCGCTCGCGCGCAGGTGCTCCTCCGTCGCGGCGTGGTGCCGCGCAAGCGTGAACGTCGCGTCGTGCGCCGCCCCGAGGAACGACGTGTAGACGACGTGCCCGACCCCGGCCTCGGCGGCGGCGTCGACCGCGGTGCGGTGCTCGTCGACCCGGGTGGCGGACTCGCGGCCCGACACGAGGAACAGCGTGCTCGCGCCGCGCAGCGCGGCCACCATGCCGGCGTGGTCGTGGTAGCCGGCGGCGACCGCCGCCTCCGCCCCGTCCAGCGTCGGGGCGCGGGCCACGTCGCGCACCACGAGGCGCTGCTGCAGACCGCGGTCGGCGAGTCGCCGGGCGACGCGGCCGCCCAGCGCTCCGGTGGATCCGGTCACGGCGATGAGGCTCACCGCCCCACCGTCGCACACCGGCCGCGGGCCCACGGCGGGCCGGGTCACCAGACGGCGTCGTGGCGCTCCATCACGCCGAACCCCTCCGCGAGCGTCACGCCGCCGGGCAGGGTCCCGGCGAACGTGCCGAACGGCTGCTCGTAGCTCGAGCGCACGACGACGAGCCGGTCCCGGCGCGCCCGGGTCGCCTCGGCGCGGAACGCCAGGTCGACGAGGCCGTCGGGCGCGACGGACCGCACGCCCGACAGGTCCCGGGCGAAGCGCACCGGGCCGACGTGGGCCGCCCGCCCGTCGACCCAGACGGACCGCTCGCTGGCGGCCTCGTCGTCGTGGATCCCGTCCACGAGGTTCCAGCCGATCGACCGGCCCCGCTCGTCGACCCCGACGCCGGCGGACCAGCGCCACGAGGTGTGTCGCGGCGGCCAGCCCGCGGAGTCGTCGACCACCCCGGCACCGTCGAAGGCGTGCTCGCGGTCGCCGACCCGGACCGTCCCGCGCACCGGCACCCCGGCGCGCTTGAGCGTCCAGGCGTGGCCGGGGCCGTACGGCGTGACGGTCTCGACCGCGTCGGCCGCGTCCTCGTCCACCTCCAGGTCGATCCGCACCGCGCCGTCCGCCACGCGCACCCGGCCGGGCTCGAGCGACACCCCGGCCGCGCGGGGTCGCGTGCGCTCGGACAGGCGGCCCTCCCCGCGGTCCCAGACCGCCCAGAACGACTGGGTCAGCGGACCGATCCGCACGAGCCCGACGCAGACGGACAGCTCGGGACCGTACGCGCCGACGTAGCGCCATCGCTTGCGGACCCGGCCCGCGAGGAGCAGCGGCAGCCGGTCCGGGGGCAGCGCCACCCCGGACGGCCGGTCGGCCGCACCGAGCAGCCCGCGGTGGGGAGTCGTGAGGGGCACGCCCGCAGTCTGCCGCCGCGACCGGACGCGGGCCGGCGCCGGAGCGTGGCGTGGGGCCCGCGTGCCCCGCCGCGCAGGCCGCTCGCGCCCTCGGGTGGGCGGGTGCCCGGCGCCCGCGCGGCCGGCTCGCGCGTGGGCGCAGCGGGCCGGCGGGCGTGGTCGCGTGGGCGCGTGGGCGCGTGGGCGCGTGGGCGCGGAGGGGCGGAGGGGCGGGCGGGCGTGGGCGCGTGGGCGTGCATGCGTGGGCGTGGGCGCGTGGGCGTGCATGCGTGCGCGAGGCCCGGGTAGGAGAGGGCGGTCGATCGCAGCGGCCACCGGTCCCGCATCACGGTGGTTCTCCCCTCTCCCCTCTTCCGGGGTGCAACGAGACGGGCCGGGCGCGCCGCCGTCGACACGCCGTCCGCCCCTCGCGCAGGACCGAGGGGCGGGCGGCGGGGCTCTTCCCCGCCCGTCCGTCCTCCCCGGCGTCGGGGGCCGCCCCGACGCGGTGTCGCGACGCAGCCCGCCGGCTCGACGCGGCCGGCAGTCGACCCTTCGGCGGCGGGCGAACGCGCGGCCCGCCGGCGCGCTCGCTCCCCCAACTCAGCCCGCCGGCCGCCGGCTCAGCTCGTCGGCCGGCAGCTGCGCGCCAGGCGCGTGCGCAGCGCGATCGACCGGGACACGGCCGCCTGCACGTCGTCGAGCTCGAGCCGCCCGGCGCGCAGGTCGGACGTCAGGCCGCGCGAGGCGGCCAGCGCCGCGTCCGTCGTGCCGCCGTAGAGCAGCAGGTCGACGCCCGCGAGCTTCACCGTCCGCGCGAGCTGCCGGGGGGAGGAGACGCCGGCGAAGGCGCCGGCCTCGAGGTCGTCGCTGATCGTCACGCCGCGGAAGCCGAGGCGGCTGCGCAGCTCGCCGAGCACGATCTGCGGGGAGACGACGGCGGGGGCCGGCGAGAACGCGGGGTAGATGGCGTTCGAGAGCATCACGAGGTCCGCGCCCGCCTCGATCGCGGTGCGGAACGGCAGCTCGTCCTGCGCGCGCAGGGCCTCGGCGCTCGCCGTGATCCGCGCGCGGGTCTGGTCCGTGTCGGCCTGCGCCCGGCCGAGGCCGGGGAAGTGCTTCGCCGTCACGCCGATCCCGCCGCGTCGGGAGCCCGTGGTGAACGCCCGCGTCGAGCGGGCGACCGTCGCGGGGTCCGTGCCGAACGTGCGGCCCTGCTGCTGGATGACGCCGGTGCCGACGTCGGCGACCGGGGCGAGGTTGACGTTCACGCCGGCCGAGCAGAGCGCCACGGCGCTGTCCTGGCCGGCCTTCTGCGCGACGCCGATGCCGCCGCGCCCCTGGGCCGGGGCGCCCGCCGTCGGCGGGGCGTCGGAGAGCCGGCGGACGGGGCCGCCCTCCTGGTCGGTCAGCACGAGGAGCGGCACGCCGGCCAGCGCACCGGGGCGCGTGATGGACTGCAGCCGGCGCGTCAGCCGCCGGGTCGCCGCGAGCGTCGAGGCGTTCTCCGCGAAGAGGATGACCCCGCCCACGCGGCCGGCCCGGATGGCGGAGCGCACCGCCGGCGGGATCTGCCCGGGCGCGGCGTTGCGGAACGGCGTGACGATCGTCTGCCCGACGAGCTGGGTGGCGCTGAGCGACCCGGCGACCCGCTCGGCCGCGGTCTCCCGGGGCGCCGTCGACGCGTTCTCGTCGTCGCCCCCGCACGCGACGAGGCGCACCACGACGACCAGCAGGACCAGCCCGACGACCCCGAGCAGCACCGCGCGACGGCGGCGGGCGGCGAGCTCCTCGCCGGGGGGCCGGCGGACGCGGCGGCGCACGAACGGATCGTCTGGCGGCACGGACGACACGCCCTGAGGCTAGTGGGCGGGCAGGCGCCACGTCCGCGCCGACGGTGGCGTCGGGTGCCCCGACGCCCGGCGCGAAGGACACACGGTGGTGGCCCCGGCGCACGGGGACGGCAGGCGCGGCGCACGACCCGGCCGGGGCCTGCGAGGGTCCGGGCATGACCAGGACCGCGCTGGACTACACCGTCGAACTCGACCGGACGGCCGGTGCCGGCCAGGACGAGGAGACGTTCCTCGTGCGGCGTCCCGACGGCACGGAGCAGCGGATCCGGCTGCACGACTACGACCTCGTCTACCCCGTCCCGGGCCTCTACGAGGAGGTCGTCCAGCGCCAGCTCGAGTGCGCGTCGCCGGCCACGATCGTCTCCCGCCTGGCCGACGCCGTGAAGGCCGCGGGCATCGAGGCGGGCGACGTCCGGGTGCTCGACGTGGGCGCCGGCAACGGCGTCATCGGCGAGGGCCTGCGCGACGCCGGCTTCCGCGTCCCCGTCGCGTCCGACGCGCTCATCGAGGCCCGCGAGGCCGCCGAGCGCGACCGGCCCGGCCTGTACGCGGAGTACGTCATCGACGACGGCACGCCCGAGGCGTTCGAGCAGATCGGCGCGGCCGTCCGCCGGCACGAGCTCAACGCGCTGACCTGCGCCGCCGCCCTCGGGCCGGGGCACATCCCGATCGAGCGGCTCATCGGCGTCTGGGGCATGCTGCCGCCGGGCTCGTTCATCGCGCTCACCGCGTCCACGGAGCTCGTCGCGGAGTGGGGCGGCGCGCAGGTCGCCCTGAACGCCGTCTCGGGCGACGACGCCCCGACCGAGGTCGTCCACACGGAGCGCTTCCGCCACCGCCTGCTCATGGACGGCGGCTCCGTCGACTACGACGTGATCGTCGGCCGCAAGCCGGCCTGAGGGCGCGGCGCGCCGCGACGGGGTCCAGGGTCGCGGGCGCGCCGCGACGGGGTCCGGGGTCGCGGGCGGGTCGCGGGCCTGGTCGCGGTTCGTACGCCAGGAGCGGCGATATCGCGACCACCCCGGCCGGGACGGGCGGGCTCGCCGGGGCTGGTCGCGATCCGTGCGCCCACGGCGGCCATATCGCGACCGCCCCCGTGCCGGACGCGCATCCCCCGGACCTGGTCGCGATCCGTGCGCCCACGGCGGCCATATCGCGACCACCCCGGCCGAACGCGCAGCCCACGGACCTGGTCGCGATCCGTGCGCCCACGGCGGCCATATCGCGACCACCCAACGACGTTCACCGGGCGACGCCACCGAGCGCCCGAGAAGTCCCTGCACACGGGGCATCTTGATCGTGCGCACACGTCGAGGTGCCATCATCGTCAGATGAGCGACGACGACCGACCCAAGTCCTTCGAGGAGACGCTGCGCTCCATCGCGGCCGAGGTCACGAAGTCCGCCGAGCGGCTGTCGCAGAGCGACCTCGGCGATCTGGAGAAGCTCGCGCGGGCCGGTGGCCTGGATCCCGAGCGCGCGCGGGGCATGGCCGACGAGGCCGGCCAGTGGCTGCGCAAGCAGTTCACGGGCGAGGCCGGGTTCCCGGGCTTCCCCGGCGGCCCCACCGGGACGCCCGCCCCGATGGCCCGGGATTTCGAGCCGGAGGACGTCACGAGCGCCCCGGTCGGCGAGGGCGTCCCGTCGCCCCTCGACCTGCCGACGGCCGAGCAGGGCCAGGCGCTCGCCGCCCTGGACTCCGGCCGCTGGACCGTCGAGCCCGGCGAGGTCGCCCTGGCCACGCAGACCGGCCTCGGCGAGCAGCCGCGCAACGCCCACGCCGTCGGCCTGGCGCTGCACGTCCGCGACTGGGTCGACCAGGACGGGCAGCTGACGTCCGCCGGCGGCCACGCGCTCGAGCGGTGGCTCGACGTCTCCGCCGCGGCGCAGGACGACGAGCAGGCCTAGCCCGCTCCTCCGGCCGGGCGCACCGCCCGGCCGGGGTCTTCCGGCCCCGCCCGGCCGGGATCCGTCGGGCGCGCCGCCCGGCCGGAATCCGCGGCCCCGCGCGGGCCGCGGCGCGGCACCCCGCGGGAGCGGCCCGCCGCCCCGCGACGCCGCCAGTCCACGGACTCCGCGAAGTCGCACTCGAGCCGCACGACGGGGACTCCCCCGCGCCGCCTCTCGTCCGCGGACTCCGCGAAGTCGCACTCGAGCCGCACGACGGGGACTCCCCCGCCCCTCCCTCTAGTCCACGGACTCCGCGAAGTCGCGCTCGAGCAGCACGACGGGGATCTCCCGCGTCGCCTTCGCCTGGTAGTCCTCGTAGGCGGGCCACGTCGCCACGAGCGCCTCCCAGAGCTCCGGCTTCTCCGCCGCGTCGGCGACCCGGGCGTGCGCGAGGAACTCGTCGTCCCACACCTGGACGGTGACCTCGGGCTTCTCCGCGAGGTTCAGGAACCACGCCGGCTCGTCCCCGCCGCCGTTGGACGCCACGACGGCGTAGACGCCCTCGCCGGCCTCGCGGTAGATCAGCGGGGTCGACCGCTCCTCCCCGCTCTTCCGGCCGGTCGTGGTGAGGATGAGCGCGGTCGTCCCCTCCCAGTCGTGGCCCTCCTTCCCACCGGTCTCGCGGTAGCGCTTGACGTGTTCGGCACCGAAGAGCATGCCCTCCAAGGTACCCAGGGGCCCGTGGCGCACCGGGCGGGCCGGGGGATGCGCCGGCCCGCCCGGCGGAGCGGCGGTGGGGAGCCGGCGGGCTGTGACGGCCGGGGCCGGGGCGTCGCGGCGCGCGGACGTCCGCGCGCCCGCCCGATCCGCCCGTCGGGCCCCACCACGATCGACCGGGATCGCCCATACTCCGACCGCCGTCGCCCGACGGCGGCGGGGCCCGGACGTCCCGTCCGCTCCACCCGTCCAACCGAGCCCCGGCGCCGCACCGTGACAATCGACCCAGCCATGCCCGACGCCCCCAGCACCCTGGACCGCGACACCGCCCTGCTCGAGCGCCTGCTCGGCAGCGTCCTCGTCGAGCAGGAGGGCCGTGCGTTCCGCGAGCGCGTCTTCTGGCTGCGCGACAAGGCGGCGCAGCTCCGGGCGGACCCCGAGGGCACCGACGCGGAGGAGCTCGTCGACGCGATCCGCCGCCTCAGCTCGTCGCAGCTCGGCCCGATCGTCCGCGCCTGCTCCATGTCGCTGCAGCTCTCGAACATCGCCGAGGAGCTCGAGCGCCTGCGCCGCCGGCGCGCCCACGACGCCGACGACCAGGGCCCGCAGCGCGAGTCCCTGGCGGCCGCCGCGGCGACCACGGCCGGCCTGTCGCGCGACGAGCGGGCCCGCGCGCTCGCCGACCTCGACGTCGCGCTCGTCATGACGGCGCACCCGACGGAGGCCACGCGCCGGTCGATCTTCGACCACCAGCAGCGCGCCTGGGCGCTCATGGAGACCCTCGACGACCCCCGGATCGGGCCGACCCGGCGCCGCACGTTCGAGGACGAGCTGCGCGAGACCCTGACGGTCTGGTGGCAGACGGACGACGTGCGTGCCCGCCGCCCGCGTCCGGACGACGAGGTCCGCCGCACGCTGCTGCACGTCGAGGGCGTCCTCTACGACGCCGTGCCCGACCTGCTGCTCGAGCTCTCCCGCACGCTCGGCGTCGCGTGGCCCCCGGCCGACACCGCGGGCGGGTCCGGCGACGCGGGCTCGTCCGCCGCGACCGCGACCGGTTCCTCGTCTGTCACCACCGGCGCGACGGCCGGCGGCGCGACGGCCGGCGGCGCGAGGGCCGGCGGCGCGACATCTGCCACCGGCGCGACATCGGCCGCCGGCACGCCGGGCACCGCGTCCGGCGCGCGCCGCACGGTCCCGACCGCCGGCACCGGCGCGGCGGCCGGCCGCGCCCCGATCCGCTTCGGCTCGTGGGCGGGTGGCGACATGGACGGCAACCCCAACGTCGGGCCCGACACGATCGCCGCCTCGCTGCAGCGCCACCGCCGCACCGCGCTGCGGCTCCTCGGCGAGCGGGTCGACCGGCTCGCGGTCCACTTCTCGCAGGCCGACGACCGGGTGTTCGTCACGGACGACCTCAAGCGGTCGATCGAGCGGGACGAGCGGGAGCTGCCGCGCGTGACGTTCCAGGGCGCGAGCGCGAACGAGCCGTTCCGCCGCAAGCTGACCTTCATCGCCGCGCGACTCGAGCGGGCCGCCCAGCGCGGCGAGGGCGGCTACGAGCGCGTCGAGGAGCTCATCGCCGACCTGTCGCTCCTGCGCGCCTCGTGCAGCTCGACGCTCGTCGCCCACGGCCGCATCGCGCGGCTCCTGGCACAGGCGCGGACCTTCGGGTTCCTCGTCGCCGCGCTCGACGTCCGGCAGTCGGCGGGGCCGCTGCAGCACGCGACGGCCGCGCTGATCGACGGCTACGCCGACGAGGACGAGGCCGGACGACAGCGGCTGCTGGTGGAGGCGCTCGAGGGCCCGCCCGGCTTCGCGCGCGAGGTCGACGACGAGGACGCCGCGACCACGATCGCCGGCATCGCCGCGGTCGGCCGCGCGATCGCCGACCACGGCCCGCACGCGATCGGTCGGCTGATCATCGCCATGGCGCGCCAGCCCTCCGACGTCCTGTGCACGCAGTTCCTGCTGCGCCACACCGCCGCGGACCTCGACGGCGGCGCGCTGCCGCACGACACGCCGGCGGTGCCGATCGTCCCGCTGTTCGAGACGGTCGACGACCTCGCGGCCGCCGAGGCGACCATGGGCGACCTCTACGCCACCGCGCCCTACGCCGACCACGTCGAGCGCTGCGGCGGGGCCCAGGAGATCATGCTGGGGTACTCCGACTCCGCGAAGGACGGCGGCTTCATCGCGTCGCAGTGGGGCCTCTACGGCGCGCAGGAGCGCCTCGTCGCCCAGGCCGACGAGCAGGGCATCGCGGTGCGGTTCTTCCACGGCCGCGGCGGCTCGACGTCGCGCGGCGGCGGCCCGCACCACCGCGCGATCCTGTCGCAGCCGCCCGGCTCGGTCCGCGGGCGCATCGCGATCACGGAGCAGGGCGAGACGCTCTCGCAGCGCTACCCGCACCCCGAGCTGGCGGTGCGCTCGCTCGAGCAGACGGTCTCCGCCGTCGTCCTGGCGACGCTGACCCCGCCCGCCGAGCCCGCGCCCGCCTACCGCGCCGCGCTCGACGAGCTGACCACGGTCTCGCGCGAGACGTACCGCGCGCTGGTGTTCGACGACGAGCGGTTCCCGCGGCTGCTGCACCAGGCCGCGCCGCTGGCGGAGCTGTCCGAGATGAACATCGGCTCGCGCCCCGCCAAGCGCGGCGGCACCACCGGCGTCGACGGGCTGCGGGCGATCCCGTGGGTCTTCGCGTGGATGCAGAACCGGATCCTGCTGCCCGCCTGGTACGGCACCGGCACCGCCCTGGAGCAGGGCGACCGCGAGCTGCAGCGCGAGATGGTCGAGCGCTGGCCGTTCTTCCGCACGATCCTCTCCATGCTCGAGATGTCGCTGTTCAAGAGCGACCTCGGCGTGGCGGAGCGCTACCTCGAGCTCGTCGATCCCGACGCCCGCGAGCTGTGGACGCCGATCCGCGAGGAGCACGCCCGGGTGCAGCGCGTCGTCCTCGAGATCCGCGGCACCCCGAAGCTCCTCGACGCGACCCCGGCCCTGCAGCGCCGCCTGGCCCACCGCAACCCGTGGATCGACCCGCTGTCGCACATCCAGGTCGCGCTCCTGCGCCGGTCGCGCGACGGCGACGAGGACGCGCACGGCCCGCTGCTCTCGACGATCGGCGGCATCGCGGCGGGGATGCGCAACACGGGCTGAGGGCGGCACGTGCGGGGCGGGCGGCCGGTGCCCGCGGCGGTCCGCCGGCCCCGTCACCGCGAGGGGGTCGACCCGGCGTGCGAGAGTGGCGCCATGTCCATCACCGCCCTGCTCGAAGTCCAGCTGAAGCCCGACGCCGTCGACGACGGAATCGCCGCCCTGAACGCGATCCTCGTCGACACCCGCGCGTTCGACGGCAACGAGGGCGTCGTCGTCATCCAGGACAAGGACGACCCGGCGCGCCTCGTCGCCGTCGAGACGTGGGAGTCGCTCGAGGCCGACGCGAAGTACCGCGAGTGGCGCGCCGGCGAGGGTGCGCCGACGTCGCTCGTCCCGTTCCTCGCGGGCGCGCCGAAGCTGACGGTCGGCCGCCAGCTCGACGTCTAGGGCACCGCGCGCCTGAGCCGTGCCGGCCGCCCCCGCGTCAGTCGGTGCCGGGGGCGCCGGCCGCCGTCTCCGCGGCGCGCGCCGCGTCGTCCGCCGCGGACCAGCCGGTCGGCGACGGGCGCGGGGCGAGCAGGTAGTGGGAGACGATCCACTCGTTGCCGCCCTGGTGGCCCCAGACCTCGTCCGTCGACAGGAGGAAGAGGCGCCACGTGCCGAACAGGCGGCGGGCGCCGCGACGGCCGTGGTCGGGCTCGAGCAGCGCGAGGGCCTCGTCGCGGGCGGCGTCCAGGCGCTGGAGCCACGCCTGCAGGGTGCGGGCGTAGTGCGTGCCCGACACGGCCCAGCGGTCGACGAGCGCCATGTCGTCCTGGAAGCGCTCGAGCAGGTCGTGCGAGGGCATCGTGCCCTCGGTGAAGAAGCGCTCCGACGCCCAGGTGTCCGTGAAGCGGTACGCCAGGCGGCGGTGCGAGAAGACGTGCACGAACAGCCGGCCCTCCGGGCGCAGCCAGCCGGAGATCCGGTGCAGGAGCTCCTTCCAGTTGCGCAGGTGCTCGAACATCTCGACCGAGATCACGCGGTCGAACGCGTCCTGCGGCAGCTCGAGGACGTTGACGTCGGTCGTCTGGACGTGCACGCGGTCGGCGACGCCGAGCTCGCGGGCCTTCGCCTCGATGTACTCGCGCTGGGCGTGCGAGTTGGAGACGGAGGTGACGGTGCAGTTCGGGAACCGCTGGGCGACGTAGAGCGACACGGAGCCCCAGCCGCAGCCGAGGTCGAGCACGTCCATGCCGTCCTGCACGCCGGCGCGCGTGACGGTGAGGTCGAGCATCGCCTCCTCGGCCTGGTCCAGCGTGGTGACGCCGTCGGTCCAGAGGCAGCCGGAGTACTTGCGGCGCGACCCGAGGAAGAGGCCGAGGAACGCGGCGGGCAGCTCGTAGTGCTGCTCGTTGGCCTTCTCGGGCAGCTCGGCGACGTTGCCCGTCGACATGCGCGCGACGATCTCGGCCAGCCGGCGGTCCTGCGCGGCGACGCCGTCGCGCTCCTCGCGACGCAGGCGCTTGGCGGTGCCGAACCGGGTGCCGATGCGCAGCAGCGGATCGGGCAGCAGCCCCTTCTCGAGCAGCAGGTCGAGGGCGGCGTAGCGGCGGGCGGTGGTGCGGGTCATCGGGCGTGGACCTCCATGGAAGGTCGAACGAGGGTGGACGTCCGCCGGATGCGGCGGCGGCCGGATGTGCACCTACCCTGACGCACCGGGGCGGCCCGCGCGGGTCGGCCCGCGCCACGCGCGGCGACGCGCCATCCCGGCCATCGCCGGGCCGTGCGGGGCTAGGCTGACGCCATGTCGACCACCCCTCCGGTGCCGCTGAGCGTCTACCAGTTCGAGATCTACGGCAAGGGCCTCGGGGGCGAGACGCCGATCCTGCCGACGACCTACGAGGGCATGCGCGCCCGCGCGGAGGCCGAGCTCTCGAGCGCCGCGTACGGCTACGTCGCCGGCGGCGCGGGCGAGGAGCGGACGATGGACGCCAACCGCGAGGCGTTCGACCGCGTCCGGCTGCTCCCGCGGATGCTCGGCGAGGTCGGCGCGCGCGACCTGACGACGACCGTCCTGGGCACCACCCTGAACGCCCCGATCCTGCTCGGCCCGGTCGGCGTGCTGTCCATCGTGCACCCCGACGGCGAGCTGGCCGTCGCCCGCGCCGCGAACGCCACGGGCGTGACGCACGTCCTCAGCAACGCCGCGTCGACGACGATCGAGGACGTCGCCGACGCGACGCCCGACGCGCCGCGCTGGTTCCAGCTCTACCCGCCGAACGATCCCGAGGTCCGCCGGAGCCTCGTCGCCCGCGCGGAGGCCGCCGGGAACGAGGCGATCGTCGTCACGCTCGACACGCTGACGATGCCGTGGCGCCCGCGCGACCTGCAGAACGCGTACCTGCCGTTCCTCCTCGGCGAGGGGATCGCGAACTACACCTCCGACCCGGCGTTCCGCGCGAAGCTCGCCGTGCCGCCGGAGGAGGACCCGCAGGCCGCGGTGGGCATGTGGGCGATGACGTTCCCGAACCCCGGGATGTCGTGGGACGACCTCGCCGAGCTGCGGTCGGAGACGTCGCTGCCGCTGCTCGTCAAGGGCATCCTGCACCCCGACGACGCGCGCCGGGCGGTCGAGCTGGGCGTCGACGGGATCGTCGTCTCGAACCACGGCGGCCGCCAGGTCGACGGCTCCGTCGGCGCGCTGGACCAGCTGCCCGCGATCGTCGCCGCGGTGCCCGAGACGGTGCCGGTCCTGATCGACTCGGGCGTCCGGACGGGCTCCGACGTCCTCAAGGCGCTGGCCCTCGGGGCGCAGGCCGTCCTCGTCGCCCGCCCCTGGGTCTGGGGCCTCGCGCTCGAGGGCCAGGCCGGCGTGGAGCAGGTCGTCCGCTCCCTGCTCGCGGACTTCGACCTCTCCCTCGCGATGTGCGGCCTGTCGAGCGTGGCGGAGGTCGGGCCGGACGCGATCGTCCCGCGCCCCTGAGGGCTCAGCGCGCCACCCGGTAGCGCAGGTGGTTCACGTCGTGGCCCACCATGACGCCCGTCTGCTCGAGACGGACCGGGCCGTCCCGCAGGCGGCCGAAGAACGGGATCCCCGCCCCCAGCAGCACGGGCACGAG
>WLOB01000200.1 GCA_009699505.1 Actinomycetota bacterium
AAGGGCCGCTGAGCGGCACCGCGCCACGGGGCGCCGGGCCGTGTCCCGGCCGCCCCGGGCTCTGAGGTAGCGTCGACGCATGGACTTCGCACCCACCGAGCGCTCCGCCGAGTACCAGGAGCGCCTGCGCTCGTTCATGGACGAGCGGGTCTACCCCGCCGAGGCGGTCTACCACGAGCAGATCGTGGCCGCCGGCGACCCGCACCACCAGCCCCAGGTCCTCGAGGACCTGAAGGTCGCCGCCCAGGACGCGGGGCTGTGGAACCTCTTCCACCCGCACGCCTCGGAGTGGGGCCCGGGGCTCAGCAACGCGGAGTACGCGCCGCTGGCCGAGCTCATGGGCCGCGTGCACTTCGCGCCCGAGGTCTTCAACTGCAACGCGCCGGACACCGGCAACATGGAGGTCCTCGAGCTCTTCGGCTCGGAGGAGCACCGCGAGCGCTGGCTCAAGCCGCTGCTGCTCGGCGAGGTCCGCTCGGCCTTCGCGATGACGGAGCCCGACGTCGCCTCGTCCGACGCGACGAACATCTCCATGCGTATCGAGCGCGACGGGGACGAGTACGTCCTCAACGGCCGCAAGTGGTGGACGAGCAACGCCCTGCACCAGAACTGCCAGGTCCTGATCGTCATGGGCAAGACGGACCCCGAGGCGGCGCCGCACAAGCAGCAGAGCATGCTCGTCGTGCCGATGGACACGCCCGGCGTCACCGTCGTGCGGGGCCTGCCGGTGTTCGGCTACATGGACCGCGAGGGCCACGCCGAGGTCCGCTTCGATGACGCGCGCGTGCCGGCCGACGCGATCCTCAAGGGGGAGGGCGAAGGCTTCGCGATCGCTCAGGCGCGTCTCGGCCCCGGCCGCATCCACCACTGCATGCGCTCCATCGGCGCGGCCGAGCGGGCGCTCGAGCTCATGTGCACCCGCGCGCAGCAGCGCGTGACCTTCGGCCGGCCGGTCTCGGAGCGCGCGAACATCCAGGACTGGATCGCCGAGGCGCGGATCGACATCGAGATGATCCGCCTGCTCGCGATGAAGACCGCGTGGCTCATGGACACCGTCGGCAACAAGCACGCGAAGACCGAGATCGCCGCGATCAAGGTGGCGGCCCCGCAGATCGCGCAGAAGATCATCGACCGCGCGATCCAGGTCCACGGCGGCGGCGGCGTCTCGGACGACTTCCCGCTCGCGATGATGTGGGCGCACCAGCGCACGCTGCGCCTGGCCGACGGCCCGGACGAGGTCCACAAGCGCGCGATCGCCCGCACCGAGCTGCGGCGCCACCCGGCCTGAGGGGCGGGGGCGGGCGCGTCGTCTCCAGGAGGGCGGCGCGGGCACGACCGCGTCCCCCGGCACGACCGCGTCCTTCGGCACGGGTCGGGGGACGCGTGGTCCAGGGCGCGCGGACCCGGCGGTCAGTGCCCCGAGATGCGTCCCGCCAGCGCCGTGACGCGCGACGCGCGGCCGGTGCGCCGCTCGATCTCCTGCCCCAGGCCGAGCAGGCCGTAGACGCCGCGAACGCCCGCCCAGCGCAGGGGCTCGGGCTCCCAGCGCGGCGGCCGGCCGCCGGGCGGCAGCACCCACGGCAGCGCCGCGAGCTCCGAGCGCCGGCCGACGAGCAGGTCGCGCAGGGTGCGGCCGGCCAGGTTCGACGCCGCGACGCCCTCGCCGACGTAGCCGCCGGCGGACGCCAGGCCGGTCGTGCTGTCGGCCGTCACGAACGGCGTCCAGTCGCGCGCGACGCCGAGGACGCCGTGCCACGCGTCGTCCACGGCGACGCCCCGCAGCGCCGGCCCGAAGAGCCGGACGAGGCCGTCCCGCAGCGTCGCCACCGTCGACGCGGGCACCGGGCCCTCGCGGTCCGTGCGCGACCCGTAGCGGTACGGCACGCCGCGGCCGCCGATCGCGATCCGGCCGTCGGCCGTGCGCTGCAGGTAGTGGTAGAGCGGGCCCGCGTCGAGGAGCGTCTCCGCGCCCGACCAGCCGATCTGCGCCCACCGCTCCGGGCCGAGCGGCTCCGTGACGATCATCGAGCTCGTGATGGGCGCCAGGGTCCGGCGCTCGCCGGGCAGCTCGGGCGTGTAGCCCTCCGTGGCGCGGACGACCCAGCGCGCGTGGACGTCGCCGCGGTCCGTGCGGGCGACGGCGGGCACGGTGCCGCGGATCGGCTCGATCGCGGTCACCGCGGTCCCCTCGACGATCGTCGCGCCGGCCCGCTCGACGGCGTCGGCGAGCCCGCGGGCGAGGGCCGCCGGCTGCACCCGTGCGCACGCCGGGTCGAACAGCGCGCCGACGGCGCCGGGGATCCGCACCCGTGCGGCGACCTCGTCCCGACCGAGGAGCGCGTCCTCGCCCCCGTCCCACAGCCCGTCACGGCGGGCGGCGCGCTCCAGCGCCCGCAGCCGCTCGAGCTCGACCCCGGAGCGCGCGACGGTCAGCGTGCCGCTCACGAGCAGGTCGCAGGCGATGCCCTCGGCCTCGGCGACCGCCGCGATCTCGCCGACGGTCGCGCGGATCGCGGCCCGCATGCGGCGCGCGCCCTCCGCACCGCCGCGGCCCGTCCACGTCGACGGGTCGCCGGCCAGCGCGCCCTGCACCCAGCCGCCGTTGCGCCCGGAGGCGCCGAAGCCGCAGACCTCGCGCTCCACGACGAGGACGTCGAGCTCCGGGTGCGTGCGCCGCAGCTCGTACGCGGTCCAGAGGCCGGTGTAGCCGCCGCCGACGACGCAGACGTCGACGCGCCGGTCGCCGTCCAGGGGCGGCCGGGCGGCGGGCATGCCGCCGCCGCCGGCGAGGCTCGAGAACCAGTGCGACACGGGGGCGCTCATGGCCGTCCGACGCCCGTCCCCTGCGCGCGCAGCCGTGTGGTCTGATGGATCCGCGTGCCGTCGCCGTGCTCCCAGCAGACCGCCGTCGTCGTCCGGCACGCCGCGTGAGCGCACCGCGCCCGGCCCGTCGGCCGCGCCGCGCCCGTCGATCCGCCCGCGCCCGCCGGCTCGCCCCGGCGCTCGCGACCGCGGTGCTCGCCCTCGCCACCCCGGCGGCGCTGGCCGGCTGCGGGGGAGGGGAGGAGCCCGTCGTCGACGCGACGCCCGACGCGCCGGGCGCGGTCCCGGCCCCGGCGGTCGACCTGCCCGCGCCGGGCGCGGCACGGACGGTCCTGCTCGCCGGCCTGGACCGGCGCTTCGCCGACGGTCCGGGTGCCCGCACGCGCTCGGACACCATGCTGCTCCTCCGCCTGGACCCGCGGGCGCCGGCCACCGCGATGCTCTCCCTGCCCCGCGACCTGCGGGTGCGGGCGCTCGGCCGACCCGACCGCGACAAGCTGAACCAGGCGTGGTTCCAGGGCGGGGGGCGGCGGCTCTCGGAGATCGTCGGCACGGCGGTGCTCGGCACGGAGGACGAGCCGTTCGTGGTCGACGACGTCCTCTCCGTCCGCTTCGGCACGTTCGCGAAGATCGTCAACGCGCTCGGCTGCCTCTACGCCGACGTCGACCGGCGCTACCTCGTCCCGCCGGGCGCCGGGCACGCCGAGATCGACCAGCCCGCGGGCTACGCGCGGCTGTGCGGCGAGGACGCGCTGGCCTACGTGCGCTACCGGATCGGCGACAGCGACTTCGTCCGCGAGGCGCGCCAGGCGCACTTCCTCACCGAGGCCCGCACGCAGATCGACCCGCTCGCCGTGCTCGACGGCGACCTGCTGCCCCGCCTGGCCCGGCTGATCGGCAAGGACGCGCAGACGCGGGAGGAGCTGACGGAGCTCGTGCAGCTCGCGATCCACGTCGTCGGGCGCCCGACGGCCCGCGTCGAGATCGACGGGCTCCGCGACGCGACGGACGGCTCGGGCGACGTGCTCGCCTCGCGGGCGGCGCTGCGGCGCGCCCGGGACCGCTTCCTCGACCCGCGGCTGCCGGCGCAGAAGACGCCCGTCGAGGAGCGGACGGGTCGCCCGGCCGTCCTGCCCGTGCGCGGCCGGCGCCTGCGGACGAGCGCCCCGGCCTCCCTGCGACGCGACGCCGCCGGCGCCCGCGGGATCGCCCGGCGCGTCGCCCGCGGCGCGCCGGGCCTCGCCGTCCTCGTCCCCGACCTGCGGCCCGCCTCGGCCCGGTACGACCGCGCGGCGAGCCGCGGCTACCGGATCGCCGGGGCCCGCGGCCGCGGCGGCTGGCCCGCCTACCGCGTCGTCGCCCGGACGGCGACCGGCCAGGCCTACGGGATCCAGGGCACGACCTGGCGGGCGCCGCCGGCGCTCGGCCTGGCGAGCGACGTCGTGCGGATCGGCGGCCGGACCTGGAGCGTCCAGTACGTCGGCCGGCGCGTGCACCGGCTGTTCTGGCGGGACCCCGACGGCGGCGGGGTCCACTGGATCACCAACACGCTGACGGACGAGCTCGACGGCGCGGAGATGTACGCCCTCGCCAAGAGTCTGGAGCGCCGGTAGGAGCGGGGACCGCGCCCCGCCCCGTGCGTCCCCGGCCGGGGACGTGTCCGCGATCGTCGCGGCACGGGGCACCCGGGTGGGCGTCCCGTGCCGCGGGGTGCTCACCCCTGCGCGCTCTGGTTGCCCGCGCGCAGCACGTCGCCGTCGCCGTGCGCCGGCATGGAGCGGACGCGCTCCGTGGCCTCCGTCAGGACCTCGCCGAGGATGCCCGTCATCTCGTCGAAGATCTCCTGGTCGGCCACGAGGGGCGGGGAGACCTGGATGACCGGCTCGCCGCGGTCGTCGGCGCGGCAGATCAGGCCGGCGTCGAAGAGGCGGTCCGAGAGGAAGTTCTGCAGCAGGTCCTTGCCCTCGGCGGACGAGAAGCCCTGCTTCGTGTCCTTGTCCTTCACGAGCTCGAGCGCGTAGAAGAACCCCGTCCCGCGCAGGTCGCCGACGATCGGCAGGTCGAGCAGCGGCTCGAGCGTGCGCCGGAAGGCGTCCTGCTCGCGCGCCACGTGCCCGACGACGTCCAGGCGCTTCATGATCTCGATGTTCTTCAGCGCGATCGCGGCCTGGACCGGGTGCCCGCCGAACGTGATGCCGTGCTTGAACATCTGCTCGTGGCCGTAGAACGGCTCGGCGACCTTGTCCGACACGAGCAGCGCCCCGATCGACGCGTACGCGGACGAGAGGCCCTTCGCCGAGGTCAGGAGGTCCGGGCGGATGTCGTACTTCAGCGAGCCGAACCAGTCGCCCAGCCGGCCGAAGCCCGTGATGACCTCGTCGGCGCAGAGCAGGATCCCGTACTCGTCGCAGAGCGCGCGGACGCCCTGGAAGTAGCCCGCCGGCGGCGTGAACGCGCCACCGGAGTTCTGCACGGGCTCGAGGATGATCATCGCGATCGTCTCGGGGCCCTCCGAGAGGATCCGGTGCTCCATGTCGTCGAGGAGCATCGCGGTGAACTGCTCCTCCGTCTCGCCCTCGGGGCGGTGGAAGCGGTCCGTGTTGCGGACGTGCGAGACCTGCGGCACGAGCGGCTCGAACGGGTTGCGGATCGACTCGACGCCCGTGATCGAGAGCGCTCCCATCGTGGTGCCGTGGTAGGCGACGTCGCGACCGATGGCCTTCCAGCGCCGCTCGCCGTTGAGCGCGTGGTACTGACGGGCGATCTTCCAGGCGGACTCGACGGACTCCGCGCCGCCCGAGGTGAAGAAGACCCGGTTGAAGTTGTCCGGCGCGAGCGAGGCGACCTCCTCGGCCAGCTCGATCGCCCGCGGGTGCGCGTAGTTCCAGTTCGTGTAGAAGGGCAGCTCGCGCATCTGGGCGGCCGCGGCCTCGCCGATCTCCTCGCCGTGCGAGTAGCCGATCTGCACGGCGAAGAGGCCGGCCAGCCCGTCGAGGAACCGCTTGCCGTCGACGTCGGTCAGGTGGCAGCCCTCGCCCGAGACGATGACCGGGAGCGGCCGCTTCTCGAAGTCGGACATCTGCGTGAAGTGCAGCCAGAGGTGGTCCTGCGCCGAACGGCGCAGCTCCGCGGCCCCGGCGTGGGTGGCCTTCTGCGTCGAGCTCATGCAACTGATGTTCGCATCAGTTGCGCCGGATTGCCAGTCGCGCACCCGTCCAGCGGGTCGCTCGACGGGCGGACGGTCCGTCGCACCGGCCGGGGTGGACGGTGTCCCGGCGCGTCTCCGTGGGGTGCGGCGCGGCAGGTCTCACGTGCCGCTGAAGGGTTGCGCCAACGAGTGTGACCGAGATCACCCCTGCGGGGCAAGGGTCCCCTGCTACAACACCGCCTACGGTCCCGTACCTACGACTCCGTAGGGACGTGCGCGACCACCCGTTCGACCCAGGACCACCCACCATGAGCCCCCTCCTCGCCCAGGCCGCCGCTCGCTCCGAGGGCGGCGGCGCGCCACTGGACCAGATCGCGATCGTCGCGGTCGTCACGACCGGCATCACCCTGCTGATGCTGCTCCTCATCGCGCGCTACCGCGCCGGCGGCGCGAAGCCGCTGCGCGCGCTGTCCGCGCTCGCCGAGCGCACGCTCGGGATCCCCGGGTGGTCCGCGGTGCCCGGCATCGCCACCGTCGCCTTCGCGACGATCATCATCCTCGGCGCGACCTGGGACATCGGCCTGCACATCGACGTCGGCCGCGACGAGGGCCCGCTCGGCACGACCGCGCACTACCCGCTGCTCATCGGCCTGTTCGGCGTCTTCCAGATGGGCCTCCTGGCGGTCGGCATGGCCCCGAAGAACCCTGAGCGCTCGAGCCCCGTCGCCCTGAGGATCAAGGGCCTCTGGCCGCTGCCCGCCGGCGGGGTCCTGCTGCTGGCCGGCGGCGCGTTCGGCTTCGCGGCCTTCCCGCTCGACGACCTGTGGCACCGCACGTTCGGGCAGGACGTGACCCTCTGGGGCCCGACGCACCTGATGATCGTCGCCGGCACCGCCGTGGGCGGCACCGCCGGGGTGCTCCTGCTCGTCGAGGGCGCCCGCTCCGTCGGCCGCGAGCCCACGAACGGGAAGAACGCGCTCATGCGCCCGCTCCCCGCCCTGCTCGCCGCGATCTTCCTCTACCTCTGGGCCGCGTCGCTGCACGAGTTCAACTGGGGCGTGCCGCAGTACCGGATGGTCTGGCACCCGCTCCTGCTCGCCCTCGGCGCCGGTCAGGCGCTCGTCCTCGCGCGGATCTGGGGCGGCCGCGGGTCCGCGCTCCTGGCGCTCGCGATCTGGGCGCCGATGCAGGTCTTCATGTCGCTCGCGATCGGCGGCCCGCTCGAGGTCACCGCGCCGGGCATGCCGCTCTTCGTCGTCGAGGTGCTGATCGTCGAGCTGCTCGCGATCCGCGGGTCCTGGCGCAGCCCGGTCCGCTTCGGGGCGGTCGCCGGCGTCCTCATCGGCACCGTCGGCTTCGCCTCGGAGTACGCGTGGACCCACGCGATCATGCCGATCCCGTGGACCCCCGCGATGCTGCCCGAGGGCGTGCCCGTCGCGATCCTCGCCGGCGTCGGCGGCGGCGTCCTCGGCGCGCTGATGGCCCAGGCGCTGCAGGGCACGCTGGCCCCGTCGCGCTCCGGTCCGCTCCTCCGCCGCCCGGTCGTGCTGGCGTCCGCCGCGGGCCTGCTCGTGATCGCGCTGGGCGTCAATGCGTTCCTCGCCACGACCCCGAAGGACGCCCGCGTCACGATGGCGCTGTCGAACCTCCGCCAGGCCGACGTGCCCGGCACGGGCGGCCGGCAGACCGTCGGCGACCTGCGGGTGACGTTCGCCAACGTCGACACGGACGACGCGATGTACGT
>WLOB01000201.1 GCA_009699505.1 Actinomycetota bacterium
ATCACGCAGGCGATCCGGCTGATCGACGCGGGGGCGCGGTTCATCGCCACGAACCCCGACAACATCGGCCCGGCGCCGCAGGGCTCGCTGCCGGCGACGGGCTCGGTGGCGGCGCTGATCAGCCGCGCGACGGGCGTCGAGCCGTACTTCGTCGGCAAGCCCAACCCGCTCATGATGCGCTCGGCGCTCAACCGCATCGACGCGCACTCCGAGACGACGGCGATGATCGGCGACCGCATGGACACCGACGTCGTGTCCGGTCTCGAGGCGGGCCTCGAGACCGTCCTGGTCCTCACGGGCGTCGCCACGCGCGAGACGGCGGGGCGCTACCCCTACGTGCCCACGAGCATCGTCGACTCCGTCGCCGACCTCGTGGACCGCCTGGGCTGAGCGCCTAGGCGGCGCTCTCGACGGGGCGCGCGGCGGGGCCCGGGGCCGGTCCCTGCGGCGCGATCCGCCGCGGCAGGACGAACGCGGCGATGAGGAAGCCGACCGCGAACAGCACGGTGGCGAACGTGAACGCCGAGGTGTAGCCGTGCACCGCGGCGTCCGAGGCCAGGGACGCGGTGGCCGCGTGGGTCTCGCGGTAGGACTGCGACGCCTGGGTGAAGATCGTCGACAGGACGGCGGTGCCGACCGCGCCGCCGACCTGCTGCGACGTGTTCACCATCGCCGACGCCACGCCGGCGTCGGAGCGATCGACCCCGAGGGTGGCCGTCGCGAAGGACGGCGCGAAGACGCAGGGCATGCCGATGCCGAGCAGGATCAGGCCCGGCAGCACGTCCGCCGCGTACGTCGAGGACGGCTCGAGCTGCGTGAAGAACAGCAGCATCGACAGGAACCCGAGCGTCATGCCCGTCATCACGATCGGCCGGACGCCGAAGCGCGGCAGGATCTTCGTCTGGATCGTCGGCGCCATGATGAAGATGGCCGCCGTCATCGGCAGGAACGCCACGCCCGTCCGCAGCGGCGAGTAGCCGAGGTTCTCCTGCAGGAAGTACGTGAGGAAGAGGAAGACGGCGAACATGCCCGACGCCGCCACGACGATCGACAGGTACGCGCCGCCGCGGGCGCGGTGCAGGACGATGTGGAGCGGCAGCAGCGGGTTGGGCACGCGGCGCTGGGTCGTGACGAACGCGGCGAGCAGGAGGACCGCGGCGACGAGCGACACGATCGTCGTGGTCGCGCTCCACGAGCCCCGCTCCGCCTCCGAGAAGCCGAAGACGAGCGCGAAGAGGCCGGTGCACGCCAGCCCCGTCCCGACCCAGTCGATGCGCGGCCGGTGCGGGTTGCGCTCCGCCGAGAGCAGCCGCAGGGCGACGATCGCGGCCGGCACGGCGATCACGAGGTTGACGTAGAGGCACCAGCGCCAGGACAGCGCGTCCGTGAGGACGCCGCCCAGGAGCAGGCCGACGGACGCGCCGGCGGTCGCGACGGCGGCGAAGATGCCGAACGCCTTCGGCCGGTCGGGCGAGTCCGCGAAGGTCACGGTCAGGAGGCCCAGGGCCGCGGGGGCGAGGAGCGCGCCGAAGACGCCCTGCAACACCCGGGCGAACACGAGGACGCCGAACGACGGGGCCAGGCCGCCGATGAAGGACGCGACGGAGAAGCCGATCAGGCCGCCGATGAAGGTCCACTTGCGGCCGAAGAGGTCGCCGAGCCGGCCGCCGATGAGCAGCAGGCTGCCGAACGCCAGCGCGTAGGCCGTCACGACCCACTGCCGGTTCTCGGTCGAGAAGCCCAGGTCGGCCTGGGCGGACGGCAGCGCGATGTTCACGATGGTCGCGTCGAGGACCACCATGAGCTGCGCGACGGCGATGAGGACGAGGACGGCCCAGCGGTTGGGCTCGGCGGCCGTGGCGGCCGGGGATGGAGCGGAACTCATTGGCTGGAGGCTACAACCGGACCGGGCGCTCCCCTTAGGAACGGCGGTTCGTCGTGGTCCGGTCCGCCGCCGGGCGTCCGCCGCCGGTCGGTCCGCCGGTCCGCGGGGCGCGCGGCCGTCGGGCGCGCGGGCGGCGGTGTCGGGGCTCAGCGGCGGTCGGCCGCGACCTCGACCTCGAACGTCGACGAGGTCGTCGCGCCGGGCGCCACGAACTCCAGGCCGTCGCCCGTGACGAGCGCGTTGGTCGGGGCGGTCATCGGCTCCCAGGCGACGAACGACTCGCCCTCGGGCGCCCAGGCGTGGCCGACGGGGTACTCGGGCGAGCCGAACCGCACGGTCAGCCGGCGTCCGCCGCCGCGCAGCACGAACGCGCCGTCGATCACGGGGTACTCCGCGTCGACCACCCGGTCGCCGAGCGGGCCGTCGGTCCAGTGCGGGGGATGGACCCGGCCCGTCGGGATGCCGCGGTCGTCCAGGCTGCTCTCGCGGACCACGGGCAGCGTCACGTCGAGGTCCTCCCGCGCCACGCCCGGGAGCGTGAACAGCGGGTGCCAGCCGAAGCAGCGCGGGACGGCGACGTCCCCCGTGGCGGTCAGCGAGGTCGTGACCTCCATCGCGTCGGGCGACAGGCGGACCGAGACGCGCAGCACGTGGGGGAAGGGGAAGACCGCGAGGACCGGCTCGTCGGCCTCGAAGGACGCCACGAGCCAGTCGCCCGCCTCGTGCTCCACGAACCACTCGCGGCCGGCCATCGCCCCGTCCTTCGGCAAGCCATTGCCGTCGAGCTTCGCCCGCTCCGGGTCGATCACGACCTGGCCGTGCGAGCTGGGGTAGGTCAGCCCCGAGAGCCGGTTGGCCCACGGCGCCAGGAGGGGGATCCCGAACGCGGAGCCCTTCGCGCGGTAGGCGTCGAGGCCGCCGCGCTGGCCGAGCAGCTCCTCGCCGTGGTGCGTCAGGGACGCGCCGACCATGCCGACGTCGGGCCGCCAGACGGCGGTGAGGGGGCCCGTGCTGAGCTCGGTCATGGGCACAGGATGACGACGGGACCCCGGTGGCGCGAGCGGCGGCCGGCGACCGGTCCCCGGACGTCCGGGGACGGACGCCGCGCGGGCCGCGTCGGGTGTCCGTGACGGGCGTCCGCGGGGGCTTCACACGATCTTGATGCCGCCGTCCCGGACCCCCACACCGGCCCCACGGCCTCGGGCGCAGGGTGGAGGCATGGATCTCCTCGCCGTCGGCATCGCCATCGCGTTCTTCGCGGCGATGCTGCTCCTCATCGAAGGGCTGGACCACGCATGAGCGGGTCAGCCGTCCTCGGCCTCCTGGCCGCCCTCGTCGTCGGCGCGTACCTCCTGTACGCGCTGCTCCGCGGGGAGGAGCTCTAGATGGCCTGGGTGCAGCTCGCGCTGCTCCTCGCGGTCGTCGTGGCGATCACCCCGCTGCTCGGCGGCCACATGGCCCGGGTCTTCGCCGGGGACCGGACGTTCTTGACCCCCGTCGTCGGGCCGCTGGAGCGCACGCTCCTGCGTGCCCTCCGGGTCCGCAGGGACCAGGACGGACCGGCCGGGCAGGACTGGAAGTCCTACGCCCGGAGCGTCCTCCTCTTCTCGCTGGCCTCGTGGCTCGCGCTCTACGCCATCCTGCGCCTCCAGGGCTCGCTGCCCTCCGGCGGCTCGGGCGACGTCGGGTCGTCCGCCGCGCCGTGGGACGTCTCGTTCAACACGGCCTCGTCGTTCGTCACGAACACGAACTGGCAGTACTACGCGGGCGAGACGACGCTCTCGAACGTCACCCAGATGGCCGGCCTGACGGTGCAGAACTTCGTGTCGGCCGCGGTCGGCATCGTCGTCCTCGTCGCCGTCGTCCGCGGCATCGCGGCGCGGAGCACCGACCCGGCGGATCGCCGCGCCGGCAGCCTCGGGAACTTCTGGGTCGACCTCCTCCGGGCGGTCCTCTACGTGCTGCTGCCGATCTCCATCGTCGGCGCGCTGGTCCTCGTCACCCAGGGGGCGCTGCAGACCCTGGGCGGACCCGCCGAGCTGACCACGCTGACCGGCGGGGCCCAGACGCTGTTCCGCGGGCCCGTCGCCTCCCAGGAGGCGATCAAGCTCCTGGGCACGAACGGCGGCGGCTTCTTCAACGTCAACTCCGCCATGCCGTTCGAGAACCCCACGGCGTTCTCGAGCTTCGTCTCGATGGTGCTCGTGCTGGCGATCCCGGCGTCCCTGACCTCGACCTACGGCCGCATGGTCGGCAACCGCCGCCAGGGCTGGGCGGTCCTCGGGGCGATGGCGCTCATGTTCGTCGTGCTCGCCGTGGTCATCACGCTCGCGGAGGGGCAGGGCTCGCCGGCGCAGCACGCCGCCGGCCTGGTCACCTCGTCGGTCGACGGCTCCTCCGGCGGCAACCTGCTCGGCAAGGAGCAGCGCTTCGGCGCCGCCGGGTCGGGCCTCTTCAACACCGTCACGACCGTCACGTCGACCGGCGCGGTCAACGCGTCGATGGAGTCGCTGACCGGCCTGGGCAGCCTCGTCCCGATGATCGGGATGGGCTCCTCCGAGGTCATCTTCGGCGGGGTCGGCTCCGGGCTCTACGGGATGCTGCTCTTCCTGATCCTGGCGGTGTTCGTCGGCGGGCTCATGGTCGGCCGGACGCCCGAGCTGCACGGGAAGAAGATCGAGGCGCGCGAGATCAGGCTCGCGATGCTCGGGGCGCTCTACATGCCCCTGACCGTCCTCTCGACCACCGCGCTGGGGGTCGGCACGGACCACGGGAGGGCTTCGATCTCCACCGGGGGGCCGCAGGGCTTCTCCGAGACGTTCTACGCCTACCTCTCGCAGGGCAACAACAACGGCTCGGCGTTCGCCGGCCACACCGGCTTCGTCCAGCCCGACGGCACGAACGACGGGGCGTTCGGGATCACCTTCGCCGACCTCCTCGGCGGCGGGGCGATGCTGTTCTCGCGGTTCTTCCCGATCCTCGTGGTCCTCGCGATCGCCGGGTCCCTCGCGCGCAAGACGGCGGCGCCCGCCGGACCCGGGACGCTGCGCACCGACAGCCCGACCTTCGTGGTCCTGCTGCTCGGCGTGATCGTCCTCGTCGGCGCCCTGACCTTCTTCCCCGCGTTCCTGCTCGGGCCCGTCGTGCAGTCCCTGACCGGGGGGCTCTACTGATGCCCGGCCCGTGCACCCCCGGGGCCCTCGTGCCCCCGTCGGCCGCTGTGCCGACCCCTCCGTCCGCCGTCTCCCGAAGGGCCTGAGCGCATGCGCAAGGACGCCATCACCTCCCTCCTCGCCGTCGTGGCCCTCACGGTCCTCCTCGGCGTGGTCTACCCCCTGCTCGTCACCGGCGTGAGCCAGGTCGCGATGCCCGGCCGCGCGGACGGCTCCGTCCTGGAGCGCGACGGCCGGGCGGTCGGCTCGACGCTGATCGGCCAGGACTTCCGCCGCGCCGCCGTCGGTGCCGACGGGGAGCCACGGCTCGACGCCGACGGCGAGCCGGTCCTCGTCGCCGACTCCCGGTACTTCCAGTCGCGACCGTCCGTCACGGGCTACGCCCCGGACGCGACCGCCTTCTCGAACCTCGGCCCGAACGGCAGGGACACGAAGGCGGCCATCGACCAGAACGTCGCCGCCTACCTCGCGCTCGAGAAGCCCTACGACCCCGACCTGACCGTCGGCCGGATCCCGGTCGACGCGGTGACGGACTCCGCCTCCGGCGTCGACCCGCAGATCTCCCGCGCCAACGCCCGCATCCAGGCCAGGCGCGTCGCGAAGGTCCGCGGCCTCCCGCTGGACCGGGTCCTCACCGCGATCGACGACCACACCGCCGGTCGCGGGCTGGGCGTCCTCGGGGAGCCGGGCGTGAACGTCCTTCAGCTGAACCTCGCCCTGGACGGGTCGCGCGGCAGCACCGCATCGATCCCGCGGGGGACGGCCGGCGGCGCGACCGCCGCACCGTCGCCCGTCCGGGTGGGCGGGGCCACATCCACCGGGACCACGTCCACCACCACCGGGAGCACCCGATGACCGAGCGTCAGGATCGCTCCCTGCTGGACCCCAGCATCCTCCGGCCCGCGCTGGTCCAGAGCCTCGTGAAGCTCGACCCGCGGGTGCAGGTCCGCAACCCGGTGATGTTCGTCGTCGAGCTCGGCGCCGTCGTCACCACGGCGATCTGGGTCGGCCAGGCCACGGGCATCTCGTCCGACGGCGGCCAGCCCGCCTGGTTCGCCTTCGTCGTCGCCGTGTGGCTGTGGCTGACGGTCGTCTTCGCCAACGTCGCCGAGGCCCTCGCGGAGGGCCGCGGGAAGGCGCAGGCCGACGCGCTGCGCGCCATGCGGACCGAGACGAGCGCCCGCATGGCGGACGGCTCCGAGAAGGCCGCCGGCGACCTGCGCCCCGGCGACGTGGTCGTCGTCGACGCCGGCGACGTGATCCCCGGCGACGGCACCGTCGTCGAGGGCATCGCCTCCGTCGACGAGTCCGCGATCACGGGCGAGTCCGCCCCGGTGATCCGCGAGGCCGGCGGCGACCGCAGCGCCGTGACCGGCGGCACGCGCGTCCTCTCCGACCGCATCCTGGTCGAGATCACGCAGGAGCCCGGCGGCTCGTTCCTCGACCGGATGATCTCGCTCGTCGAGGGCGCCGCCCGCCGCAAGACGCCGAACGAGGTCGCGCTGGGCATCCTGCTCGCCGGGCTGTCGATCGTCTTCCTCGTCGTCGTCGTGACGCTGCGCCCGTTCGTGACGTTCGCCGGCTCGACCGTCTCGGCGACGACGCTGATCGCCCTGCTCGTCGCGCTCATCCCGACGACGATCGGTGCGCTGCTCTCCGCGATCGGCATCGCCGGCATGGACCGCCTCGTGCGCCGCAACGTGCTGGCGCTGTCGGGCCGCGCGGTGGAGGCCTCCGGCGACGTCGACGTGCTGCTGCTCGACAAGACCGGCACGATCACCCTGGGCAACCGCCAGGCGACGGAGTTCCTGCCGATGCCCGGCGTGGGGGTGCAGGAGCTCGCCGCCGCCGCCCGGTTGTCGTCCCTGGCGGACGAGACGCCCGAGGGCCGGTCCATCGTCGCCCTCGCCGAGGCGGAGCACGGTCTCGCCGACGCGCCGCGGCCGGGGGGGATCGAATCCAGCATGGAGTTCGTCCCGTTCACGGCACAGACGCGCATGAGCGGCGTCGACGTCGAGGCGCTCGACGGCACGGTCCGCTCCCTGCGCAAGGGCGCCGGCGACTCCCTCGTGCGCTGGGTGCGGGAAACAGATCCCGCCCGCCCCGTCCCCGACGACCTGCAGGCCACGCTCGACCACGTCGCGAACGAGGGCGGCACGCCGCTGGCGGTCGCCGAGGACGGCCGCGTCCTCGGGGTGATCTACCTGAAGGACATCGTCAAGCCGGGCATGAAGGAGCGCTTCGACCGGCTGCGGGCCATGGGCATCCGCACGATCATGGTGACCGGCGACAACCGGCTGACGGCCGCGAAGATCGGCGCGGAGGCCGGCGTGGACGACGTCCTCGCCGAGGCGACCCCGGAGCGCAAGCTCGCGCTGATCAAGGAGCAGCAGGCCGGCGGCCGGCTCGTCGCGATGACCGGCGACGGCACGAACGACGCCCCGGCGCTCGCGCAGGCCGACGTCGGCGTGGCGATGAACACGGGCACCCAGGCCGCGCGCGAGGCCGGGAACATGGTCGACCTCGACTCGAACCCGACGAAGCTCATCGAGATCGTCGAGGTCGGCAAGCAGCTCCTGATCACCCGCGGCGCGCTGACGACGTTCTCGATCGCCAACGACATCGCG
>WLOB01000202.1 GCA_009699505.1 Actinomycetota bacterium
CGAGGTAGCCGCCGACGTCGTGCGACCAGTTCGAGATGCCGGAGTGCGCCGCGGACACCGTCGCGGCCAGGAGCACCCGCAGCGACCAGAAGTCCGACGCCTGGTCGCCGCCCCAGAGCATCCCCGTCGCCTGCTGGCCCGTCCACCCCGAGCGGCCGAAGAGGACCCCGTCGCCCGGGTGCGCGTTCTGCAGCGCGCGGCGCATGGAGCGGCGGTAGTCGTCGCCCCACCGCCACGCGCGCGTGGCGCCCGTCGAGCCGTCGGCGAACCGCACGTCCTCGGGCAGGTAGTAGCCCTCGCCGTCGTCGGCCTTGATGCCCCGCACCCCGAGCGCGAGGACCTCCTCGGCCTGGCGGCGCCACCACGCCTCGCCCGGCCCGGTGAAGTCGATCGGCGACCCGCGGCCCATCCACCACTGCGCGAGGTACGGCACGTCCGCGTCGGGCAGGCCCTGCAGCTCGTCGTCGCCGGCCCGGCGCATCGTCCCGCGGATCTCGCGCGCGTGGTCGCGGGCCTCGGCGGCCGGCGGCCGGAGGAACGCCCGGGCCCGCGCGCCCTCCGCGTACGTCTCCGCCGGGCGGCGGTGCATCCGGATCGACGCGGGGTCCGACGGCGACTGGCCGCCCGCGGAGTCCACGTTGACCCACGGGGTCACCCAGACGACGGTGCGGACCCCGTCGTCGAGCAGGCGCCGGACCATCCCCGCGAAGTCGGGGAACTGGTGGGGGTTGGGGCGCCAGGTGTTGTAGTTCGTCTCCCACGGCGAGTCGAGGACGACCGCGTCGACGGGGATGTCGTGCCACCGGCACCCGTGGACGTCCTCCATCACCTCGTCCTGGTGCTGGTGGATGTCCCGGCTCTTCCAGAAGCCGTAGCCCCACGCGGGCAGGAGCGCGGGCCGCCCCGTGGCGCGGGCGAAGGCGCGCAGGCGGGTCGTGGCGCCCGGGTGGAGGTGCAGCCGCAGGCGCAGCGGGCCGGCCGCGGTCCGGACGCTGGGGGAGACCCGGCCGCCGTCGAGGTCGAAGCGGGTGCCGTTGCCGGCGGTGTCGAGCCAGGCCGCCCAGCCCGCGTCGCTCTGGAGGAACGGCACGGGGGCGTAGTCGCCCTGCGGGATCCCGCCCCGCGCGGCGAGCGCCGGCGCGCACCCCGGCCCGAGGTAGCGCCGGTCCGCGCCGAGCTGCACGTCCCGCCCGGCGTGGTCGACGGACGGGTGGTGCCGGGCGCCCAGCCCGGCCAGGCGCGGCCGGTCCACGGTCCAGCGCACCCCCGTGCGCAGGTGCGGTCCCGGGCCGTCGTCCTCGCCCGCGGCGGTGCGGCCCCGGCGGACGCTCCGCGTCGGCGCGGGCGGACGGGGCGGCGCGTCCGAGGTCAGCTCGACGTGCACGACGTCGGGGGCGGGCAGCGCGACGCGCAGGGTGCCCGTCCGTCCCGACGCGAAGGTCACGGCGATCGTCACCGCGGCGGCGGCAGCACGGGCGGACCGGGCGACGGGCACCGCGGCGGGGTCCTCGTCCCGGGGACCGGTCCCGTCCGGGGCGTCGGGCACGGGCCGGGCCCGGACGATCCGATCCTCGGGCTCGCGGTGCTCGCGCGGGACGACCCCCTCCGTCACCCGGACGAAGCGGTCGTCGACCGTGCCGTCGCACGCCCAGGGCTCGAGCCCGCCGACGACGGTCCGGCCGTCGCGCAGGACGTCCAGGCGCAGCGGGGCGAGCCCGACCCGCACGGTCACGCGCCCGTGCGCGAGGACGACCGGCAGCGCGGGGGCGACGGGCGCGGCGGTGCTCACGGGAGCATGCTGGGCCACCCCCGGACGGCCCCGGTGAACGTCCCGTGAAGCGCGACCGCCCCCGCGAAGCGCCTGCAACCGGGCGGGTTCTGCGCCCGCACGGGAGATGGGTCGGTCTTCACGCCATGGTCACCGGTCGGACACGCGGGCGTCACTCGACCCGCGCGCCCGGAGCGGAGCCTTGGCCCCATGAGCCCCAGCCCAGGCAGCTCCCCGAACGTCCCGCCGGCCCTCTCCCGGTGCGACCTGCACGTCCACTCGACCGCGTCCGAGTTCTCGAAGCTCGGCGTGCAGCGCTCCGTCGGCATGCCGGAGTGCGCGACGCCCCCGGAGGAGGTCTACGAGCTGGCCAAGCGCCGCGGCATGGACTTCGTGACGATCACGGACCACGACACGATCGCCGGCGCGCTGCAGATCGCCGACCGCCCCGACGTCTTCGTCGGCGAGGAGCTCACGGTCTGGTTCCGCGGCGAGCCGCAGGCCGTCCACGTGCTCTGCCTGGGCATCAACCAGGACGACCACGACTGGCTCCAGGCGCACAACCACGACGTCGTGCGCTGCGCGGAGTACCTGCACCAGAACGAGATCACCACCGCGCTGGCGCACCCGTTCTACTCCGTCGAGGCGCCCCTCACCGCCCGCCACCGCCGGCAGCTCGCCGAGCTCTTCCCGATCTGGGAGGTCCGCAACGGCTCCCGCGCCCGCGAGCTGAACGCCCCGGCCGCGACCTTCGTCGACGTGCGCGGCGGGATCGGCATCGGCGGCACGGACGACCACGCGGGCGTCGACATCGGCCGCACGTTCACGGAGACCCCGCTGGCCTACACGCCCGAGGAGTACCTCGCGCACGTCCGTGCCGGCCGCGCCGTCGCCAAGGGCACGCAGGGCAGCGCCGCGAAGTGGACGCACGCCGCCATGGGCATCGCGATCCGCTCCCTCGGCGTCGACCCCCGCGGCGAGAGCGACGCCCCGATCGAGCGTCCGCGCCCCGAGGCGATCGCCACGATGGTCTCCTCCCTCATGACCGAGGGCGACGTCCGGCGCGGGTCGGTCGACGACGAGCTCACGCCGGACGACGCGCGGATGCTGCTGCGCGCCTGGCTCGACGCCGTCGGCCTGCGCGACCTCACGGCCCGCCAGCTCCTGGAGATGTTCCAGGAGGACGACTTCGACCACCGCGACCTCTTCCGTCGCGCCCGCACCGCCCACGAGACGAAGCTCGCCGAGACCGTGCGGACCGTCGTGGCGGCCGCCGAGCGCGTCGCCGAGGGGGAGGAGCCCGACTTCACCGCGATCGGCGGGCAGCTCCTCGACGCGCTGCTCCCCGCGGTGCCCTACGCCCCGGCGGCCGCGTTCCTCGGTCGGGAGCGGCGCAAGCTCAAGACCCGCCTGGACGGCGAGCTGCCGCGCGTGGCGCTCGTCGCCGACGGCATCGGCGGCATGCACGGCGTGACGCACACGGTCGACACGCTCCGCCGCATCGGCGTGCCGGGCTACGAGGTCGAGGTGGTCGGCACCGACGTCCGCGTCGACCGTCGCCTGCCCGCCGTCGCCGACGTCGACATCCCGTTCTACGCGGGCCTCCAGGTCGGCATCCCGAGCGTCCCGGCCCTCGTCGAGCAGATCGCCGAGGGGCGCTACGACGTCGTCCACCTCTGCTCGCCCGGTCCCGCGGGCATCGTCGCCGGCGCGCTGGCCAAGATGCTCGACATCCCGGTGCTCGCGAGCTACCACACCGAGCTGGGCAGCTACACGGGCCTGCGCTCCGCGGACGACCGCCTCCAGACCTACGCCGACCTCGTCCTCGCCGTCTTCTACGGGCAGGCCGACGTCGTCGTCACGCCGAGCCCGCAGAGCGACGAGGCGGTCCGCCAGCTCGGCGTCGCGGCCGACGCGGTCGGTCGCTGGGACCGCGGGGTCGACGTCGACCGCTTCCGGCCCACCCGCCGCTCGGACGAGGCGGCCCTGCGCGTCCTGGGCGCCGCCCCGAACGAGACGACCCGGGTCAACGTCCTCTACGCCGGGCGCCAGAGCGCCGAGAAGGGCATCGACCTCCTCTGCGACGCGTTCCTGCGCGCCCGGGCCCGCGACCCGCGACTGCACCTGCTGCTCGCCGGCGGCGGCCCCGAGGAGCACGTCCTGCGCGAGCGCCTCGGCGAGCACGCCACGTTCCTCGGCTGGCTCTCGGGCGACGACCTCGCCGACGCGTACGCCAACGCGGACGTCTTCCTCTTCGCGAGCCGCACCGACACCTTCGGGCAGGTGCTGCTGGAGGCGCAGGCGTCCGGGCTGCCCGTCGTGGCGGTGGCCGAGGGCGGTCCGCTGTCCATCGTCGAGGACGGCGTCTCCGGCCTCCTGCGCCCGGCCGACGCCGGCGCGCTCGCCGACGCGCTCGTCGCGGTCGCCGGGCGGCCCGGGCTGCGCCGGCGCCTCGCCCTCGGCGGCCTGCTGCGGGTCCAGGACCGGACGTGGGACGCGGCGATGGGCCGCCTGGCCGACGGCTACGCCCGCGCGCTGGCGGCCGGCACCCTGCGCGCCGCCCGCCGCGAGGCCGAGGCCTCCGCGGCCCGCGAGCTCGTCCGCCCGAAGCGCGGCGCCAAGCGGATCGCCTGACGGCCGCGGGGCGGACGTCCCGCGCGGTCGCGGGACGGGGCGGGCGGGGCCGCGGTCGGGCGGCCCCGCCCGCCTACCGCTTCTTCAGGCCGATGCCCTCGAGGTGGTGGGCCACGGTCTCGCACGCGTCGATCGCGTTCTCGAGCGCGCCGTAGATGTCCTTCCAGCGGATCACGAACAGCGGGTCGACGCCCTCCTCGAAGAGGGAGGCGATGGCGTCGCGGCTGATGCGGTCGCCCTCGTTCTCGAGCCGGTTGATCTCGACGAGCGCGGGGCGCATGTCCTCCCCGTCGCAGAGCGCCTCGAGCGCCAGGGCGACCTGACGGGCCGCCAGCACGAGGATGTCGACGAGCTGCAGCGCCTGGTCCGTCGGGGCCTCGACGCGGTACACGGCGAGCATGTCGCCGGCCGCCTCCGCGTCGTCGACGACGTCGTCCAGCGCGCTGACGAGCCGGAAGCCGTCCTCGACGTCGAAGGGGCAGCGCAGGCGCGCGCGGTCCGCGCCGCCGAGCCGGTGGAGCAGGTCGTGGGCGATGCGGTCGCCCTCGTGCTCGGCCTCGACGAGGTCCTCGAGCAGCGAGGTGCCCTCGGGGTACGTGTGCACGAGGTTCCGCAGGAGCCGCGTGGAGCCCTCGATCGTGCGGGCGAAGTCGACGAGCAGCGCCGAGATGGCGGGGTCGAAGGTCTGGGCTCGTGGACCGGACGGCATCGCGGCCACGCTAGCGGCGCACCGCGCGTGCGTCGCCCTTCCGGACACGTGTTCACACCCCGTTCACCGGCCGTTCACGGGATGGTGACCGGGAGCACGGGGCGCCCGGCGGACACTCGACGCGATGAGCACGGAGACCCGAGCGGTGGACGCGGGAGGACCAGGGGCCGGCGGACCGATCCGCGTGGCCCAGGTCGAGATCCGGCCGTCCGAAGGGCTGGCGCTCGTCGCCGGCCGCGCGGTCAGCCTCTCCGTGCGCGAGCTCGAGCTGCTCTCCGCCCTGGCGCTGCGCTCCGGCCACGTCGTCGCGCGGGACGAGCTGTTCTCGGACGTCTGGGGCGGCCCGCTCCGCTCGGGCGACCGGTCCATCGACGTCTACGTCCACAAGGTCCGCCAGAAGCTCGAGGCCGCCTCGCCGGGCTGGAGCTTCATCCACACCCACATCGGCTTCGGCTACCGGTTCGCGCCGGAGCCGATGGCGTGATCCGCGCCGTGCCGGGCCGATCATCCGGCCGGCACGGGCCCTCGTCGGCCCCCGATCGCCCCTGCGCGACGGGTGTCAACGCCTTCTTCACACCCGTTTCACATCACGACCACGGCCGAGTAACAGGATGTGCAGCGAGCGCTGCCAGCCTCCTCGGCGTCACGTTCTGAGCAATCAAGGAGACCACGTGCGCACTCGTACGTTCGCCGCGTTCGGCGCTTCCGCCGTCCTCGCCCTCGGAGTCACCGCTTGCGGTTCCGACGACAACACCGACAGCACCACGGCCGCCTCGGGCGCCACCTCGACGGCGTCCGCCGAGGCGACACCGTCGTTCTCCGGCTCGATCAACGCCGGCGGCTCGACGTTCGCCAAGCCGGTGTACGACACCTGGGGCTCGAAGCTGAAGGCCCAGGGCCTGAGCTTCAACTACGCCGGCACGGGCTCCGGCGCCGGCATCGCCGGCGTCACCGACGGCACGCTCGACTTCGGCGGCTCCGACTCCGCCACGGACGACGACGAGCTGAAGGCCGCCGAGAAGAAGAACGGCACCGTCCTCAACATCCCGATGTTCTTCGGCGCCGTCACGGCGTCCTACAACGTCGAGGGCGTCGAGACCGGCCTGAAGCTCGACGGCGAGACGCTCGCCAACATCTTCCTGGGCGACGTCACGACCTGGAACGACAAGCAGATCGCCGACCAGAACCCCGGCGTCGACCTGCCGTCCTCGAAGATCACCGTCGTCCACCGCTCGGACGAGTCCGGCACGACGAAGGCGTTCCTGTCGTACCTCGGCGCGTACTCCAAGAAGTGGGAGGACGGCCCGGGCGTCGACAAGTCCGTCAAGTGGCCGACCGGCACGGGCGCGAAGGGCAACGACGGCGTCGCCGCCGCCATCAAGCAGACGCCGAACTCCATCGGCTACGTCGAGCAGGCGTACGCGCTGAACAACAACTTCACGTACGCGGCGCTGAAGAACGCGGCCGGCAACTACGTCGACCCGACGCTCGAGTCCGTCTCCGCCGCCGGTGACAGCGCCGAGGTCCCCGAGGACCTCCGCTTCTCCATCGGCAACGCCCCGGGCGACCAGACGTACCCCGACGCCTCCGCCACGTTCGTGGTCGTCGCGAAGGACCTCTGCAAGGCCGGCAAGACCGAGGCCGTCGCGAAGGACATCAAGGGCTTCCTCACCTACGGCCTCAACGCCGGTCAGGAAGAGGCCAAGAAGCTGGCGTACGCGCCGCTCCCAGAGAGCGTGAAGACGAAGGCCCTGGCCGCCGTCGACTCGCTCGAGTGCAACGGCGCGCCGATCGCCGCCACCCGCTGATCACCCCGCGGGCCGACCGGCCCGCGGACCCGGTCCGGACCGCCCTGCGCCACACGGCGCGGGGCGGTCCGGATCCGCAGTTGCAGTGACGCCCCGCTCACGCCCGCCGAAGACCACCGCCCGCCGCCATGGAATCCAGCACCATCAAAGCTCCGACCGACGCGGGGACCCGACTTCGGGACCACCTCGCGCGGACCAAGACGGGCAGTTGGCTCGACCCATGGGTGAAGGGCGCGCTCACCGCGCTCGCGGGACTCATCTTCGTCCTGCTCGCCTACTTCCTCGTCAAGCTCTTCGTCGAGGCCCGCCCGGTCTTCGCCGCCTACGGCGTGTGGGACTTCGTCTCCAAGGTCGACTGGCTCCCCTCGCAGGACACCTACGGCGCCGGCGCCCTCGTCGCGGGCACCGTCATCACCTCGATCGTCGCGCTGATCATCGGCGTCCCGGTCGCCGTGGCCACCGCGCTCTTCGTCACCGAGCTCGCCCCGGTCAAGCTCCGCGGCCTGATCTCCGGCACGCTCGAGCTGCTCGCCGCCGTCCCGTCCGTCGTCTACGGCCTCTGGGGCTTCCTCTTCCTCGCGCCCAAGATCAAGGGCCTCGAGCAGTCGTTCGCCGACACGTTCTCCTTCATCCCGTTCATCGGGGGCGAGGTCTCGGCCGCGAACTACTTCATCACCGGGCTGATCCTCGCGATCATGATCATCCCGATCGTCTCCGCCATCTCCCGCGAGGTCATGGC
>WLOB01000203.1 GCA_009699505.1 Actinomycetota bacterium
CAAGGGCGCCGGGATGATCCAGCCGAGCTTCGCGACGATGCTCTGCTTCATCACCACGGACGCCGAGCTCTCGGCGGAGACCGCCGACCTGCTCCTCGGCGTCTGCGTCAAGCGGTCGTTCGACCGGATCTCCGTCGACGGCCAGCTCTCGACGTCGGACACCGCGGTCCTCATCGCCTCGGGCGCCAGCGGCGTGGCGGTCGAGCCGGGGTCGCCCGACGAGCAGCGCTTCGGCCTGGCCCTCGACGCGCTCCTGCGGCAGCTCGCGCTCCTGATCACGGCCGACGGCGAGGGCGCGCGCCGGGTCGGCCGCGTCACGGTCCGCGGGGCGGACGGGCCGGCCTGCGAGCGCGTCGCCCGCCAGGTCGCCAACTCGCCGCTGGTGAAGACCGCGCTCTACGGCGGCGACCCGAACTGGGGCCGCATCGTCCAGGCCGTCGGCGCCGTCCTGCCCGGCCCGGCGCTCAACCCGGTCGGGGTGCGGATCGCCGGCGTCGAGGTCTGCCGGGACGGGCAGGAGGTCGTCTTCGACCGCCCCGCGCTCGAGACGCTCGTCCGCGACGTCGAGGTCGAGTACGACATCACCCTCGGTGCCGCGTCGGCGGGCCAGGACTTCGCGAACGAGACCGAGGTGTACTTCAGCGACCTCGGCCACGAGTACGTGACGCTGAACGCCGAGTACACGACCTGACCCGGGGCGACGGGCCCGCCGCACGGCCCGGGACCGCCGCGGGCCATTAGGGTTCCCCGGGTGACCGAGCCCGACGCCCCGACGCCCGACGCCTCCGCGGGGCTCGGCGTGCGCGACGTCGGGACGCTGCTCGAGGCGCTGCCCTACATCCGGCAGTTCCGCGAGCGCACCGTCGTCATCAAGTACGGCGGCGCCGCGATGACCGACCCGGAGCTCCGCGAGGACTTCGCCCGCGACATCGCGCTCCTGAAGTACGTCGGCGTCAACGTCGTCGTGGTGCACGGCGGCGGGCCGGCGATCACCGAGTTCATGGGCCGCCTCGGCCTGCCCGTCGAGTTCCGCGGCGGCCTGCGCGTCTCGGACGAGGCCACCGTCGAGGTCGCCAAGATGGTCCTCGTCGGCAAGGTCAACAAGGACATCGTCGTGCGCATCAACCGCCACGGCCAGCCCGCGGTCGGACTCTCGGGCGACGACGGCAACCTCTTCAAGGTCGAGACGACGACCGGGCCGAACGGCGAGGACGTCGGCTTCGTCGGCCGCGTCACCCGCGTCGACACGGGCGTCATCGACCACGTCGCCGAGGACTTCGTCCCCGTGATCGCGTCCGTCGGCTCCGACGAGTCGGGGCAGGCGCACAACGTCAACGCCGACGAGGCCGCCGCCGCGGTCGCGCGCGCCCTCGGCGCCACCCGGCTCATCTTCCTCACCGACATCGCCGGCTGGCTCGGCGACGTCACCGACCCCGACACGCTCGTCGTGCAGGCGACCACCGACGAGGTCGAGGAGGCGCTTCCCGGGGTCGCCGGCGGCATGCGCCCCAAGCTGCAGGCCTGCGTCGACGCGGTGCACTCCGGCGTCGGCGCCGCCTCGATCGTCGACGGCCGCAAGCCGCACTCCGTGCTGCTCGAGCTGTTCACGGACGAGGGCTGCGGCACCCAGATCCGCCCCGCCCGGTAGACCGGACCCAGGAGCCCCCGCCATGAGCGATCCGCTGACCCTCGCCGAGCTCGAGGAGATCGAGTCCCGGCACGTCCTGCAGAACTACGCGCGCCTGCCCGTCGCGGTGGCCTCCGGCGCCGACGTGTGGCTCCACACCGTCGACGGCCGACGCGTCCTGGACCTGCTCTGCGGGCTCGGCGTCACGTCCCTGGGCCACGCGCACCCCGCGGTCACGATGGCGATCCAGGAGCAGGCCGGGACGCTCCTGCACACGAGCAACCTCGTCCACCTCGAGGCCCCGACCCGCCTGGCGCAGCGCCTGTCGCTGAGCTCGCTCGGCGGGGGCGTGCTCTTCCAGAACTCGGGGGCCGAGGCCAACGAGGCGGCGATCAAGCTCGCGCGGCGCCACAAGCGGGGCGGCGAGATCGTCTCGCTGTTCAAGGGCTTCCACGGCCGCACCTACGGCGCGCTCTCCGCGACCCCGCAGGAGGCCAAGCAGGAGCCCTTCGCGCCCCTGGTCGGCGGCTTCCGCGCGGTCCCGCCGACGCCCGACGCCGTCCGCGACGCCGTCGGCGAGGGCACCGCGGCGGTCCTGCTCGAGACGGTGCAGGGCGAGAGCGGCGTCCTGCCGATCCCGGACGACGTGCTCCTCGCCGCCCGCGAGGCCTGCGACGAGCACGGCGCGCTCCTCATCGTCGACGAGGTGCAGTCCGGGATGGGCCGCACCGGCACGATGTGGAGCTACCAGGGGACCGGGGTGACGCCCGACGCGATCACGGTCGCCAAGGCGCTGGCCAACGGCCTGCCGATCGGGGCGCTCGTGACGGCCCCGCACCTCTACGACGTCCTGCAGCCCGGCGACCACGGCTCGACGTTCGCCGGCAACCCGCTCGTCTGCGCCGCCGCGCTGTCCGTCCTCGACGTGATGGAGGCGCCCGGGTTCCTCGAGGGCGTGACCGCGGCGGGTGCCCGGTTCCGCGCGGGCCTCGAGGCGCTGGAGGACGTGGCGGACGTCCGCGGCCGCGGCCTGATGCTCGCCGTCGAGCTGACCCCGGAGGCCGTGGAGCGCCACGGCAGCGCGGGCGAGCTCGCCGGCCGGCTCGTCACGGAGCACGACGTCTGGGTCAACGGCCCGACGCCGAGCGCGCTGCGCCTGCTGCCCCCGCTGACCATCGGCGACGCCCAGGTCGACGAGGGCGTCGCGCGGATCGCGGCGGGGCTCGCCGCGCGCTGAGGCACGGCTCCGGGCCCGTCGCGGGCGTCCCGGACGAGGCGTCGGCGGGTCCCGGCCGCCCAGGGCGGCCGTCGGTCGCCCGGAGGCCCGATCGCCCGCGGTCAGACCGGCGGCAGGTGGCCGATGCGGCGCGCGACCGTCGCGGCGGTCACCTCGACGATCCCGTCGAGCAGGTCGAGCACCGGCACGATGACGTCCGCGCCGAAGTCGACCCGGGCGAGGTGGACCGCCTCGCCGCGACGGCGGATCGCGTCGTCGAGGACGTCCGCGCCCGGGTGCCCGTCGACCGTCGGCCACCGCGGCGAGATCGGCGGCATGCCCGCGACCTGCTCCGCCAGCCGGTCGACGCCGGCGGCGCTCGGGGTGTTCCAGTGCCGGAACCGCTGCTCGAGCGACCGGCCGAGGTGGCGCACGGCGGCGCGGTGCCACCCGCCGCCGAGCCGCTTCAGCACCTGGTCCCAGGGCTCGCCGGGCTCGCCCGTGACCTCGACGAGCGTCTCCCGGATCGCCCGCGGCAGGTCCTGCGGGCCCCGTGCGGCGCCGACGACGCCGACGGCCGCCGCCCGCAGCAGCTCCTCGCAGAACGCCTCCCAGGCACCGAGCGCGAAGACGAGGGACGCCGCGGGGACCAGCCGGGCTCGGTCGTCGCGCGCGTCCGCGAGCTCCAAGAGCTCCCGCGGGCCGCGCATCAGCTCCGCGTACCGCGCCCGGGCCTGCTGGATCGGGATCGGCTCCACGCCCGCGGACGCTAGCGGCGCGCAGCGCAGTCGGCGAGCGCCCCGGCGTAGAAGTCGAGGTAGCGGCCCATGTGCCGCTGCCAGTACCGCGGCTCGTGGCCGCCGGGTCCCGTCGAGAACGAGACGTCCTCTCCCCGGGCGCGCAGGGCCCGCGCGAACGTCCGGTCCGCGGGCAGGAAGCGGTCGTCCGTCCCGGCGTCGAGCCACAGCGGCACGCCGTAGGGCCGGTCCTCTCCGCGGCGCACGGGCCCGAGCGGCTCGTTGCGGTCGAAGTCCTCCGCGTCGTCGTAGGCGCCGGGGTCGGCGGCGGACGCGGACGTCCACACGGCGGCGGAGTGGCCCCCGACCGCGCAGAAGCGCCCGGGCGCGGCCCGGGCCAGCGCGAACGCCCCCGCGCCGCCCATGGAGATCCCGCCGATCGCCATGCGCGACCCGTCCAGGCCGAGGCGGCGGATCGCGGTCGGGATCGCCTCGTAGAGGACGTAGGAGCCCCATGCCCCGCTGTCGCGGTCGTGCCAGTACGAGCCGCCGTCGTCGGCGGGCAGGAGCACGACGGGCGCGCGGTGCCCCAGACGGGCCAGGGCGGCGCGCAGCGGCGCCTGGGCGAGCGACGTCGGGTCTTGGGCCCGGGCGTGCAGCAGGACGAGCAGCGGCCGCCCCCGGAGGTCGCCCGGCGGCAGGACGACCGTCTGCACCAGGCGGCGGCCGGCGGACGCGCTGCGCAGGTCGTAGCGCCGGACGACGGTGCCGTCCGTCGCGCCGGCCGCGACCGTCACGGGCGGCAGGTCCGAGTCCGGGCGGGACCGCAGCACGAGCGCCGCGACGGTCGCGATCCCGAAGAGGGCGAGCGCGACGAGCGCCGCGCGGCGCAGCGCGAGGCCTCGCGGCGTCGTGGGGCCGGCGGAGGCCATGGCAGGAGTGTGCCGGGACCGCCGCCGCGGCGCGCCCACGCCGGGGCCTGCCCGCGCACCGGGGGCCACGCGCCCGGTCGCTACCGTCAGGCGTCATGCCGCTCGCCTCAGGAGGGACCGTCGCGATCGAGCTCGCGGGCACCCTCCTCCTCGTCCTGCTCAACGGGTTCTTCGTCGCCGGCGAGTTCGCGATCGCCCGCGTCCGGGGCAGCCAGGTCGAGGACTGGATCGCCGACGGCCGGCCCGGGGCGGTGTCGGTGCAGCACGCCGTCCGGCACATCGACTCGTACCTCGCCGCCTGCCAGCTCGGGATCACGATCGCGTCCCTCGGCCTCGGCGCGTTCGGCGAGTCCGCGCTGCACGAGCTGCTCGAGCCCGCGCTGGGCGAGGGCGCCCGGATCGGCAGCGTCGGACTGGCCGGCGTCCTGGCGTTCGCGCTGATCACGATGCTCCACGTCGTCGTGGGCGAGCTGGCACCGAAGAGCGCCGCGATCGCGCGGACGGACCGCATCGTGCTGGCCGTCATCCCGCCGCTGCGGATCTTCTTCCTCGTCACCCGGCCGGTCGTGCAGCTCTTCAACGGGCTGGGCAACCTGCTGCTCAAGCCGTTCGGCATCCCGCCCGCGAGCGAGGCGGGCTCCTCGCCGTTCAGCCAGCGCGAGCTGCTGCAGATCCTCCGGGAGTCCGACGAGGGCGGCGAGATCAACCGCGTCGAGCGGCGCCTGACGGAGAACGTCTTCGAGTTCGACGACCGCCGCGTCCGCGAGGTCATGGTGCCCCGCCGCCGCGCGATCGTCGCGAGCGACGGCCTGACGGTCGCGCAGGCCGCGGAGGTCGCGGTGCGCACCGGGATGACCCGCCTGCCCCTGTGCCCCGAGGGCGCGGGGCTCGACGAGGTCCAGGGCGTCGTCCACGCCAAGGACCTCCTGGCCGCGCTGCTCCGCGACGAGCACCCGTCCCTGCAGGAGATCGCGCGCCCGGTCGTCCGCGTCGGCGACGCGACGTTCGTCGGCGTCGCGCTGCGCGACATGCGCCGCGCCCGGCAGCACCTGGCCATCGCGGTCGACGAGCACGGCACGGCGGTCGGCCTCGTGACCCTGGAGGACGTCATCGAGGAGCTCGTCGGCGAGATCGAGGACGAGTTCGACCGGGACGAGGAGCGGCTCGTCCGCCCGGACGGCGACGACCTCCTGATCGACGGGGAGGCCGGCGTCCACGAGGTGCTGCTGCGCCTGGACGGCGACGAGCACGACCCGACCCGCCCGGTCGAGATCCACGAGGCCACCGTCGGCGGCCACCTGCTCGAGGCCGCGGGCCGGCTGCCCGAGGTGGGGGAGACGCTCGAGCTGTTCGGCCGCCCCGTCCGGGTCGAGGAGACCGCGGAGGGCCGGATCCGGCTCCTGCGGCTCGCGGCGGACGACGCGCCCGAGGACCCCGCGGACTGACTGGTCGCCGGCCGCGGGGGAGGGACGCGGGGCCCTCCGCGCGGAGGGCGCGGGGACCCGTCCGGGACGGCGCGGCGGGCACGCCCCGCGGTGCGCCCGGACCGCAGGCCGGTCGGGCGGCCCCGCCGGTACCCTCCCACGTCGTATGAGCGACCAGCCCGCCACGCCCGACCCCTCCTCCGAGCGCACCGAGGTGCGACGGGTCGCGGACCCGGGCCGCACGCGCGTGGCGTCGTACCTCGCCGACAAGGACGAGGTCCGCAAGGTCCTCCTCCTGTACTCCGGCGGCCTCGACACGAGCGTCATGCTCAAGTGGATCCAGGACGAGTACCAGGCGCAGGTCGTCGCGCTGACGATCGAGCTGGGCCAGCCCGGCGAGGACTACGACGAGGTCACGGGCAAGGCCCGCACCCTCGGCGCCGTCGAGGCGATCGTCCACGACGCCCGCCAGGAGTTCGCGGACGAGTACCTCATCCCCGCGATCAAGGCGAACGTCAACTACGGCGACGGCTACCCGGCGTTCACGTCGCTCGGCCGCCCACTCATCGCCAAGCTCGCCTGCGAGTACGCCCGCGAGCACGGCTGCGACACGATCGCGCACGGCTGCACCGGCAAGGGCAACGACCAGGTCCGCATCGAGGCGACGATCGCCACCCTCGCGCCCGAGCTGAAGGTCATCGCGCCCGTCCGCTCCTGGGCCATGGGCCGCGACGAGGAGCTCGCCTACGCCCGCGAGCACGGCATCCCGGTCAAGAACGCGCCGGCCGGCCAGCCCGCGCCGTACTCCATCGACGACAACCTCTGGGGCCGCTCGTCCGAGGGTCGCTGGATCGAGGACCTCGGGCACGCGCCGGAGGACGACGTCTTCCAGCTCGTCACCCGCCCCGAGGAGGCGCCGGACCAGTCCGAGACGATCGCCATCACCTTCGAGGCCGGCGTGCCGGTCGCGCTGGACGGCGAGCGGCTCGAGATCGTGCCGCTGCTCGAGCGGGTCGCCGAGCTGGGCTGCAAGCACGGCGTCGGCATCCTCGACCACATCGAGGACCGCATCGTCGGTCTCAAGGTCCGCGACATCTACGAGATCCCGGCCGCCGCGATCCTGCTGCCGGCCCACAAGGAGCTCGAGCGGCTCGTCGGGACCATCCACCAGAACCAGTTCAAGCCCGGCCTGGACCAGAAGTGGGCGTACCTCGTGTACGCCGGCCTCTGGTGGGAGCCGCTGCGCACCGACATCCAGGCCTACATCGAGCACGTCAACCTGCGGGTGACGGGCACGATCGGGATGAAGCTCTACAAGGGCTCGGCGCGCGTCGTCACCCGCGAGAGCCCGAACGCCGTCTACGACGCGACCCTCGCGTCGTTCTCGCACTCCGGCGGCCTGTTCGCGCAGGACGCCTCCCCGGGCTTCATCGAGCTGTGGTCGCTGCAGTCGCGCCTGGCGTGGCAGCTGGCCAACGGCAAGATCGACACGGGCACCGGCACCGAGGCCTAGGCGGGCCTCCACCCGGGCGCCTGCACGCGGGCGCCCGGCGGCCCGCGCCCGGTTGGCTAAGGTGCGGTCGATGCGCCGCTCCGAACGAGGCTTCTACACGCTGCTGGGCTGGGCCACCTGGAAGGCGGCCAAGTGGTACGTCGCC
>WLOB01000204.1 GCA_009699505.1 Actinomycetota bacterium
ATCCTACCCTCGGTCGGGGCGGGTGATCAACCGGGGGTGGCCGATTCGTCGGGATCGCCCTCGAGCGGGGCGTCGACGGCGGCGAGGGTCTGCGCGACGGCGCCCGTGGCGAGGCCGCTGCGGGCGCCCGCGAAGGCGGCCCACGAGCGCAGCGCGTCGCGCCGGCGGCGACGCTCCTCGTCGTCGACCGCGGCGTCGTCCTGGGCGGTGTGCTCGCGGTACCGGCGGACCACCGCGGGGCTGATCCGCAGCGGATCGCCACCCGCCGTGTCGACCGCGACGTCGATCACGGCTCGGGCGATGGTCTCGGGGGTCGGTTCCGCGCCGGTGCCGTAGGGCACGGTCGCGGCGAACGCCCGAGCGAGCTCCCGGCGAGCATCGCCGGACACGGTCCCGACGTCGACGGGCGCTCGGTCGGCGCCAGGGAGGGCCCGCAGCCGGGTCCGGGCCAGGGACCACAGCGCCGGGAGCGCGTCGCCAATGGGCGGGTCGACCGCCGTCGCGGTGCGGTGCATCGCTGAGAGCGCGCGCACCGTCGCATCGACGGGGTCGACGGTGGTGAGCCGGAGGCGGCCGTAGCCGGCCTCTCCGGCGCGGCCGACGAGCGTTTCCGACAGGCGCAGCAGGGCGGGGCCGGCGAGCAGGTTCTGGGCGATGCTCCCGTGCATCCGGTCGACGTGCACGCCGAGGGTGTGGGGCTCGCGGTCCGGGGCGGCGAACTCGAAGAGGAGGGTGTGGGCGTCGTCGAAGGCGTCGGTGTGGACGATCGCCGTGTCGGCCAGCGCCGTGGCGCGTGCCGCCTCCAGCCAGTCGGGCTCGGCCGCGCCGGTGTCGGCGAGCCGGTCCGCGGCGGCCCCGGCCGAAGCCCGGAGGCGGTCCGTGCCGGCGTGCTCGAGCGCCCGCAGGGCGGCGAGGCTCTCGTCGCCCGCGATGCGGGCGACGTGGCCGACGACGGGCAGGCCGATGTCGCGCTCGAGGTCGTTGGCGAGCGCGGGCGAGGGCGGACACCACGGCTCGCAGAACTGCGAGGCCATCAGGGCCGCCTCCAGCGGGTCCCGGGCGGTTGCGACGAGGGTGCGCAGGCGCCGCGCGAACCCCTCCGCGGCGTCGTCGGAGAGGGTGTCGTCGCGGGATCCGGTCCGTCGTGCGGGGTGGCCCTGCCGTCGACCGGGGGTCTTCGGTCGGCCGCTGCGGCTGCGTTTGGACGCCATGGGGGGAGCCTAGGGATGCGCCGGGTGCGCACCGTCGCCCGTACTCCGGAGCGACCGCGGGCGCGGCGGTCCGCTCAGCCCGTGACCGGGCTCGCTGCGCGTGCGGCACTCGGACCGGGACCGGGACCGTCGTCGATGAGGTCGTACTCGTCGTAGATGGCGTTGCCGACACGGCGGTCGAGGATGATCACGGTGAACACGAGGAGGACCAGGCTGAGCAGGCCGATCATCATCATCGGCTGGAGGATCCCCTGGTTGAAGAAGGATCCCGCCAGGCCGGTGACGGAGGCGAGATCCGACGAGATCGCGGGTCCGAGCTGCAGGGAGTTGCCGATGCCGCCGAGCGCCCAGCGCGCGAGGGTGATGTCGGAGAGCGCCTTGACGGGCGGAATCATCTGCGAGGGCGGGATGAGTGCCCCGGCGAGCAGCAGCTGGGGGATGACCACGAGAGGAAGGATCGTGGTCGCCTGTCCGGCGCTCTGGACGAGTACGGAGATCAGCAGTCCGATGACGACCGCGCCCCACGCCGCCACGATCGTCACGGCGAGGACTCCCGCGTACTGGGTGAGCGCACCATTGGGCGGCTGCAGGATGATGACCGGGATCAGCAGCAGAAGCGACTGGAAGGCCACGAGAGGGAGGATCACGGCGCACTTGGAGAGGATGTAGGCGTCGAGGCGGACGCCGACGGCGGCTTCGCGCAGCAGTGAGCTGCGCTCCCGGGCGATCTCGCGGCAGGCCGCGATCAGGCCGAGCCAGACGGCGCCGATCACGATCATGAACGACAGCAGGACCCCGTAGAAGGCCCCGAAGATCGGGTCCGACAGGACGCCGCCGGGAACGGTCAGGCCGATCGCGATGCCGATCACGGGCGCCTGACCGATGAGGAGCCCGAGCGACCGGGCGTCGCGGCGCAGGCACAGTGCGTAGCGCGAGGCCAGCGTCATGATCTGCGAGGTCATCGGCGGGAGGCCCTGGCGCTTGGCCGTCGCGGTGGACGTCTGGGCCGCGACGCCGTCGCCGACGGGGACGGCGACGGGCGGGACGCCCGCCTCCGAGCGCTCCGCCAGCTCGTAGACCTCGTCGATGGTCTCCGCCCCGAAGTGGGCGAGGGTCTCGTCGTGGGAGCCGACGAAGGCGACCCGTCCGCCGGAGGCCATCACGATGATGCGGTCGCACTGCCGGAGGCTGCCGGTGGCGTGGGTGGAGATCAAGACCGCGCGTCCGCGGTCGGCGAGCTCGCGGAGCAGGACCATCATCCGCCGCTCCAGACCGGGGTCCAGGCCGGAGGTCGGCTCGTCGAGGATGACGACCGACGGGTCGCCGACCAGCTCGGCGCCGCACGCGACCCGGCGACGTTCGCCGTCGGAGAGCGACCGGACCTGCGCGTCGCCGCGGTGGGTCATGTGGAGCTCGTCGAGGACCGACTCGACGCGCCGGAGCCGCTCGTCCTCCGAGACGTCGTGGGCCCGCAGGGCCGCCGCGTAGCGGAACGCCTCGCGGACGGTCAGCTGGGGGTGGACGAGGTCGCCCGTGGGGACGTAGCCGACGGCGTCGGTGGACAGCGCGACGATCTCGCCGTCGACGGTGACCTCCCCGGCGCTCGGGGCGTTGACGCCGGCCAGCACCCGGAGGAGCGTCGACTTGCCGGCGCCGCTGGCGCCGATGATCGCGCAGAACTCTCCCGGCTCGACATCGACGTCGACCCGCTGGACGAGCATGGTGCCGTTGGCCTGGACGCGGATGTCGCGCGCGGAGAGTCCGCCGCGTCGGCGGTCGTCGGGACGGATCCGGCGGTCCTCGGGGGCCGTAGGGGCGGGCATCGTGCCATCCTCGCACGCCGGGCCATCGTCCGGCGACGGGTCCCGGGGGCCCGGTGGCGTCCCGGCGCCGGCCGCGGGCCGTAGGCTGCGCGGGGCCTCCTCGCGCGTACCCCACCGCGCGCTATCCGGGGCCCGACCGACCACCGAGGACCGCCCATGAGCAGCACCGCCCCCGAGTTCGCCGGCATCGCCTACGCGGTCGCCGACGGCGTCGCGACGATCGACCTCGACCTGCCCGAGACGCGCAACGCGCTGTCGGATGCGCTGATCGCCGCGCTGATCGCCGCGTTCACGGCCGCCCGGGACGACCGGGACGTGCGGTGCGTCGTGCTCGGCTCGACGCACCCGAGGACGTTCAGCTCCGGCGGCGATCTGAGCGGCTTCGCCAGCGACGTGCCGCTGACGAGCAAGCACCGCTCGATCCTGCTGTTCCCCGAGCTCTTCACGCTGATCGGCCGGCTCGGCAAGCCGGTGGTCGCGAAGATCGGCGGGCACTGCCTGGCCGGCGCGTTCGGCCTGACGCTCGCGTGCGACCTCGTCATCTCGTCCGACGCCGCCGTCTTCGGCACGCCGGAGATCAACGTCGGGGTCTTCCCGTTCATGATCGCGGCCCTGCTCTACCGCAACCTGCCGCGCAAGACCGCCACGGAGCTCATGCTGCTCGGTGAGCGTTTCGACGCGGAGGAGGCCAAGCGGATCGGCGTCGTCAACCGGGTCGTCCCGCACGACGAGCTCGACGCCGAGACGGCGAAGCTCGCCGGCAGGCTGGCGGTGAAGTCGCCGCTCTTGATGCGCCTCGGCAAGGACGCGCTGTGGCGTCAGGGCGACATGCCGCTGGAGGACGCCTGGGACTACCTGCGCTCGCAGCTCGCGCTTGCGTTCTCCACCGAGGACATCCAGGAGGGCGTCGCCGCCTTCAAAGAGAAGCGCGAGCCCGTCTGGAAGGGCCGCTGAGGGCTCTGTGGTGGGCGTTCGGTGCTGGGTCAGCCGAGTACGGCGCAGCTGATGCCGTCGAGGAGGGCCTTCGCGGCGTCCGTGGTGACGTTCTGTCGGGCCCATTCGGCGTAGAGGTGGGTGGCGGCGGGAGAGACGAGGTCGTCGACCGCGATGCGGATCTCTTGCGAGGTCGCTACGACGTCGGGATCGTGGTCGCTGATCTCGATGGCCTGGTCCAGCAAGGTGCTCCACGCGTGGTCCGGGGAGGTCCGGTCGTGACGGCCCCAGAGCGCCCGGCCCAGGGCATGGCCGACGTCGAACAGCGGGATCGTCTGCGCAGACGTCATCGAGCGGGACATCGTCCGAGGCTCAGGCGGGCAGCGCGCGGAAGAGGAACGTGCCGATGTCCGCGAGCACCTCGGTCCTGACGGTCTCGTTGAGGATCTCGTGGCGGGCCCCGTCGTAGACGCGCTGCTCCAGCGACGTGATGCCGAGGCCCTCGACGACGGGCTTGGTGACGGCGTGGGGCGCGAGGGCGTCCTCCTCTCCATGGAGGTAGAGCGTCGGGAGGTCGCCGATCGGGTCCGCGGCGGCGATGACCGGGACGATCGTCGCCAGGGCCTGGAGGGTCTCCCGGCGAAACGGGCCGTGGTAGACGAGCGGGTCGTCGGTGTAGGCCTTCCCGACCTCCGGATCGCGGGAGAGCACGGCGGGGTCGATCGGCACCTCGGGGATTGGGTCGAGGTCCAGCAGCGCGAGGATGTCGGGGTTGCCGCCGACGATCGGGCCGCTGAGGATCAGCGCGTCGGCCGGGACGAGGCCGCGTTGGACGGTGCGCGTGGCGATGACGCCGCCCAGCGAGTGTCCGAGGATCACCAACGGCACGGCGGGATGCTCGGCGCGGGCGGCGCGGCCGACGGCGGCGAAGTCGTCGACGAGCGTCTCGAGGTCGACGATCAGGGCGCGCTCGCCCGCGGACAGGCCGTGCCCGGCGTGGTCGGGGGCGATCACGGAGTAGCCCGCGGCGTTGAGGTTCGCGGCGACGTGCCGGTAGCGGCCGGCGTGCTCGCCGTAGCCGTGCGCGAGGAGCACGATGCCGTAGGGGTGGTCGGCGGGCGGCGTCCAGCGGTGGACGACGAGCTCCCCGTGGGTCCCGGTGGTGGAGGTGGTCTCGTAGGAGCTCATGCGAGGCTGGCCTTCCGGTGGTGGTCGACGCGGTGCGTCGTGGCGAGGATCGTGTGGGTGACGAGGACGGGGTCGTCGAGCATCGGCACGTGTCCGACGCCGGGGAGGCGGACGAGCTCGACGGCGCCGCAGCGCTCCATAAGCGGGCGTCCGTAGCGCCCGAACGGGAGCAGTCGGTCGCGGTCCGCCCAGGCGATCGTGATCGGGTGCTGGGGGTCGAGCACGGTCCGGTGGAACGGCCGGTCGGGGGCGATCCCGTCGAGGAACGCGTCGACGACGGTGCAGGCCCGGGCGTCCTCGATCAGGGCCATGGTGTCGGCGTAGGAGACGCGGTCGCCGTGCTCGGCGACGGACAGCAGCCCGGCCCGGCGCGCCCGGGGGCGGCGCAGCAGGCGGGCCGACGTGCGCGGGGCCCGCCGGGTGCGCGCCACGCTCGCACGGATCAGCCGTGCGACGCGCGTCACGTCGTCCGGGCCGTTCCAGCCCCCGCCCGGGGAGATCGCGGTGACCGAGGTCGCCCGGCCGCGGCGCCCGAGCTCCAGGGCGAGCCAGCCGCCGAGCGAGTTGCCCGCCAGGTGCGCCTCACCGATGCCCTGCTCGTCGAGCTGCGCCTCGAGATGGTCGGCGAGGGTGCGGACCGTCACCGCGTCGCCGGGCGCGACGGCCGGGCCGCCGGCGTGACCGGGCAGCGACGGCGCGAAGACGTCGTGGTGCTCCTGCAGCGTCGGGAGCAGCGGGCGCCAGATCCGCCACGATCCGGTGAAGCCGTGCAGGAGCACCAGCGGGGTGCCCGTACCACCGCGGTGGTGCGGTGCGATGGGGGCGCTCATCGCCGGACCTCGGTGCGCGCGTCGCCTGGTCCGAGCGCGAGGACCTCGTCGAAGGCCTCGGCCAGGCAGCGGCGGAACGTGTCGGGCTCGGTGATCGCGGCGGCGTCGTGGTTGACGGTGACGCAGCAGGTCGCGCCGTGGCTGACCAGCACCAGCATCGCCGCGCATCCGGGCAGCGGCCCGAACCCGTAGAAGCGCAGCACCTTGGCGCCGGCGATGAAGACGTCGTGGCGGATCCCGGGGACGTTGCTGGCCTGGACGTCGCTGCCGGAGGTCACCTGGGAGACCATCCGGGCCAGGACGGGGGCGGGGAGCCGGGCGAGGACGGGGGCGACGGCGTCGATCGCGTCGAGCGCCACCTCGTCGCGGACGGCCCGTACGGCGGCCCCGATCGCGCGCATCCGCTCGGCGGGGTCGTCGATGGTCAAGGGGCCCGCCAGCCGCGCCCCGGCGAAGCGGTTGCCGCCCTCCGGGTCGTCGGGGCGTCGCAGGGAGACCGGCATCGCCAGCGCCAGCGTCTCGAGGGGGACGCCGGCGGCCTCGTGGTAGCGCTGGAAGGCCCCGAGGACCGCGGCGAGGTACGCGTCGTTCATCGACGCGCCGACGGCCTTCGCCGCGCCCCGGAGCGCGTCGGTGGGCACGTCGACCGCGACGAACCGCCAGCGGCCGTCGCGGATGGCCAAGAGCGGTGACGGCGCGGCGGCGACGGGGCCGAGGACGCGGCGCAGGGACGACAGGTAGCGGGCGCCGTCGACGACGGTGCGGTCCGGGCGCAGGGCCTTGCGGCCCATCCCGGGGAGGCGCAGGACGTTGCGCCGCAGGATGCCGACGTCGCGGCGCACCGCTGACGCGAGGGCTCCGGCCCGCGCCACGGTGGGGGGGAGCGGCTGGGGCTTGTCGGTCGTCGGCTCGCGCTGGGGCGAGTGCATCCGGCCGATCAGCTGCATGCCGGCCGCGCCGTCGAGGGTCGAGTGGTGCAGCTTCAGGACGTAGGCGGCGCGGCCGCCCTGTAGGTCCGTGATCAGCGTGACCTCCCAGGGGGAGCGGTTCCGGTCGAACGGGATCTGGGCGAGCGCGGCGGCGCGGTCCAGCACGTCCTGCCAGCTCGCCCCGTCCATCGACGTGCGGAAGACGTGGTGGCGGATGTCGAACCCGTCGTCGGTGACCCACGTCGGGTAGCCGAGCGAGAGCCGGCTCTCGTCGACGCGCTGGCGGAAGCGGGTGACCATCCGGCTGCCCCACTCGTGCGCCGCGACGAAGCGGTTCCAGTCCGGCGCCCGGTCGAGCTCCTCGACGGCCATCAGGGTGGAGCTGAGCGTCGGGTCGGCCTCCGCCCGCCACATGACCGCTTCCATGGCGTTGAAGTCCGAGAGGCCCCAGTCCAGGGGTGCGTCGCCGGTGGTGCTCATGCGACCGGGTGCCGTTCGCTCTCGGGGGCCGTGTTGCGCAGCCCGCGGTAGGCCTCGGCGGCGGTGCGACCGGCGTTGACGACGGCGTCGACCTCGTCGGCGATCGGCAGCACGACGCCGTGGGCCGCGGCGAGCTCGACGATCGGCCGGGCGGTGACGACCCCCTCGGCGACCTGGTCCATGGCGGC
>WLOB01000205.1 GCA_009699505.1 Actinomycetota bacterium
CCCGTCTCCTGCCCCGACGCCTCGAAGATCGGCTCGGCCACGATCACCTCGCCCCTGTTGGACGCGCCGCTCACCGGGTCGATCCACCTCGGTACGCAACGGTCGAACGACCCACGGTCCGGGCAGATGTACCGCGTCTTCCTCGTGGCCCGCGGCTCGGGGATCACCGTCCGGCTCAAGGGCGCGGTGCGCGCCGATCCGCAGACCGGCCAGCTCACCGCGTCCTTCGACGACAACCCGCAGCTGCCCTTCGACGCACTGAGCCTGCGCTTCGACGGCGGCCCCCGCGCCCCCCTCGTCAACCCCACGACCTGCGGCACGAAGACCACCCGCGCCACGATCACCTCGTGGGCCGGGCAGACGGTCACCTCGGACAGCTCGTTCGTCATCGATCAGGGCTGCCCGACGGGCGCGTTCAACCCGTCCTTCACGGCCGGGACGCTCTCGCCGCTGGCCGGTGCGTACTCGCCGTTCACCACGACGATCACCCGCGGTGACGGCGAGCAGGAGCTCTCGCAGGTCGCGCTCGATCTGCCCTCGGGGCTGCTCGGCGACCTGGGCAGCGTCCCGGTGTGCGCCGAGGCGCAGGCCGCGGCCGGCACCTGCGGGGCCGAGTCGCGGGTCGGGTCGACCACGGTGCAGGCCGGCTCCGGCCCGCAGCCGTTCTCGCTGCCGGGCACCGTCTCGCTCGGCGGCCCGTACAAGGGCGCGCCGTTCTCGCTGTCGATCGCGGTGCCCGCGAAGGCCGGCCCGCTCGACCTCGGGCTCGTCGTCGTCCGAGCGCCCCTGAACGTCGACGCCGCGAACGGCAAGGTGTCGACGCCGGTCGACCCGCTGCCGACGATCGTCGGGGGCGTGCCGCTGAAGCTCCGGTCGGTCTCGGTCACCCTGGACCGCCGGAACTTCATCTTCAACGCGACGAACTGCAACGCCCAGTCCATCGGCAGCACCCTGACCGGCACGGGCGGCGGGGTCGCGAGGCCGGCGGTCCGCTACCAGGCTGACGGCTGCGCGAACCTCAAGCTGGCGCCGTCCTTGAAGCTCGACCTCTCGGGCGCGAAGGATCTGAGGAAGGGCGGCAACCCGAAGCTGACCGCCGACCTCGGGCAGACCTTCGGCCAGGCGTCGATGCGGTCGGTGCGGGTCACGCTGCCGCTGCTCTCGTCGTTGAAGCCCGAGAACGCGAAGGCGCTGTGCACGCCGGCGCAGGACGCCGCCGGCGCCTGCCCGGCCGCGTCGATCGTCGGCCGCGCGTCGGCCCGCACCCGGGCGCTGCACGAGCCGATCGGCGGGCCGATCCACTTCGTGGAGGGGACGAGGACCACGGCGTCGGGCAAGGTCGTCAAGACGCTGCCCAAGCTGCTCCTGAAGCTCCGCGGGGACGGCGTCTCGCTCGACCTGCGGGCCGACACCTCCGTCGACGCGACCGGTCGTCTGGTCACGACGTTCCCGAAGGTGCCGGACGTGCCGATCGAGGACTTCCACCTCGAGATCGACGGGGGCAGGAACGGCATCCTCACCGCGGTGGACGACCCGTGCACCGCCGACCGCCGGGCGACGGTCCGCTTCGACGGGCACAACGGGGCGCGCACCGAGCGGGGCCTGACGGTCATGACGCCGGGGTGCGGCCTGCGCGCGGCGATGAACACGAGCCCCACGCGGGTGAAGTTCTCCTACTCGAACGTCGGCGCCGGTCGCCTGACGGTCTCGGGCCGGGGGCTGCGCACCACGCGGCGGACGATCCGCTCGGCCACGAGCGCGACGGTCGTCGCGCCGCTGACCGCGTCCGTCCGGCGCCGGGTCGCGGCGGGCCGCACGGTGCGGCTGCGCCTGACGGCCTCCTTCCTGCCCAGGGGCGCCAAGAAGACCCAGAAAATCATCAAGACGGTCGCCGTCCGCGGGGTGAGGAAGCGCCGCTGACGCCGGCCGACGACCGCCCGGAGCCCGCTGCGACAGGGCCGGGCGGTCGCGTGGGGCCCAGGCTCCGGGAGCGGTTCGACGGAGGCCCGGGCGCCATGGACCTGCGGATCAGGAGGCCGCAGGCCGCCGCCCCTCACCCCAGCGAGCGGTCCAGGTTGTAGGCCGCGCTGATCAGGCTGAAGTGCGTGAACGCCTGGGGGAAGTTGCCCAGCTGCTGGCCCGTCAGGCTGATCTGCTCGGCGTACAGGCCGAGGTGGTTGGCGTAGGTGAACATCTTCTCCAGCGCCAGCCGCGCGTCCTCGAGCCGGCCCGCGCGGGTCAGCGCCTCGACGTACCAGAAGGAGCAGATCGAGAAGGTGCCCTCGCCGCCGTCCGCGCCGTCGGGCGAGGCCTCCGGGTCGTAGCGGTGCACGAGGCTGTCGGACACGAGGTGCTCCTCGATCGCCTCGAGCGTCGAGAGGAACCGCGGGTCGCGCGGCGAGCAGAACTTGACCATCGGCATCAGCAGCACCGACGCGTCGAGGACCCCGTCGGCGTAGTGCTGGACGAACGCGCCGTCCGCACCCTTCTCCGCCTTGAAGCCGCGGTCCATCACCTGGCGGTAGATCTCGTCGCGGACCGCCGTCCAGCGCTCGAGGTCCGCGGGCAGCCCGCGCTTGCGGGCCATCCGGACCATCCGCTCGATCGCGACCCAGCACATCAGGCGCGAGAAGACGTGGTCCTGTCGGCCGCCGCGGGTCTCCCAGATCCCCTCGTCGGCCTGGTCCCAGTGCTCGCACACCCACTCGACCACGCGCGTCAGGTCCTGCCACGTCCGCCACGAGATCGGCGTGCCGTACTTGTCGAACAGGTACACGGAGTCGATCAGCTCGCCGTAGATGTCGAGCTGCAGCTGCGTCGCCGCGCCGTTGCCGATCCGCACCGGCGTCGAGCCCGCGTAGCCCGCCAGGTGGTCGAGCTCCTCCTCCTCGAGCTTCGGGTCGCCGTCGACCCGGTACATCGTCTGCAGCGGACCGGACTCCGGCAGGTCGTCGTCGTCGACCCCGTCCGTCTCGCGGAAGCGGTCGGCCATCCAGCCCATGAACGCCTCCGCCTCGGCGGTGAAGCCCAGCCGCATGAGCGCGTAGACCGTGAACGCCGCGTCGCGCATCCACACGTAGCGGTAGTCCCAGTTGCGCTCCCCGCCGAGCTCCTCCGGCAGCGCGGCGGTCGGCGCCGCGATGATCGCGCCCGTCGGCTCGTACGTCAGGAGCTTCAGGGTCAGCGCGGAGCGGTGGATCATCTCGCGCCAGCGACCCGTGTAGGTCGAGCTGGCCAGCCAGTCGCGCCAGTAGTCGACGGTGTGGCGGAAGAGCCGGCCGGCGTTCTCGGGCCGGTGCGCGTGCTCGTCGGCCGGGCCCTCGTCGTCGACGACGTGCAGGACGAACGTCGCCTCGTCGCCCTCCCGCAGCGAGAACTCCGCGGTGACGTCCCGCTCGCCGCGCTCGAGCTCGACGCTCGAGCCGAGCGCCAGCTCGACGTCGCCGCCGATGAAGCGGGCGCCGTGGTCGTCCGCGCGGACCTCGTGGGCACCGCGGGCGTAGTCGAAGCGCGGCGCCACGGTCGTCGACAGCGACATCGACCCGCGCACGCAGACGACGCGGCGCACGATCCGCTGGCGGTGCACGACGCTGCGGCCGTCGGGGTCCGTCGCGCTCGTCCCGCCGCCGCCCGTCGAGCGGTGCAGCGGCATGAAGTCCTGGACCTCGACGACGCCCTGCTCCGTCAGGAACCGGGTGATCAGGACGTTCGAGTCGGGGAAGTAGAACTGCCCGGTGCTCGAGACCTCGCACGTCGGGAAGAGGCGCCAGCAGCCGGCGTCGGGGTCCAGCAGGCGGCCGAAGACGCTCGGCGCGTCGAAGCGGCCGGCGCAGAACCAGTCGATCGTGCCGTCCTTGCCGACGAGCGCCGCGGTGCGCAGGTCGCCGATCAGGCCGTGGTCGGCGATCTCGAGGAGCGGCGCGTCGTCGTGCGCCCCCGCGTCGTCGGCGCCCCGGGCGTCGTCCGCCCGCGCGGGGCGGGTCGCCGTCGACCCGCCGGTCCCCGAGACCGCGCTCACGCGTCCGTGTCCGGCAGGCGCCAGCCGCGGGGGCGGGGCAGCTCGATCGCCTCGTCCGGTCCCCACGAGCCCTGCGCGTAGGGGAGCGGGGTGCGGCCCTCCTCGCCGGCGGCGTCCAGTGCGGGGGCGCAGACCTCCCACAGGCGCTCGATCTCCTCCGCCTTGGTGAAGAGCGTGTGGTCGCCCTTCATCACGTCGTGCAGCAGGCGCTCGTACGCCTCGAGGCCGTGCTGACCGTAGAAGTCCTGGTCGATGTCGAGGCGCAGCGCCGCGCCGGCGAGCTCCATCGTCGGGCCGGGGACCTTCGCGAGCAGCTCGATGGAGACCGTGGGCTCCTCCGACAGCTCGAAGACGACCTCGTTCGGTCGCGCGCGGTGCTGCCGGTCGACCCCGCCGCGGGCCCCGTCGTCCGTCGCGGTGCCGTCGGCCGCGTCGCCGCCGGGGAAGCCGTCCTCCCCGCCCGCGCCGCCGTAGAGCGGGAACATCCGCATCGGCGGCTCGCGGAAGCCGACCGTCACCGTGCGGCGGCCCTCCGCCAGCGCCTTGCCCGTGCGCAGGTAGAACGGCACGCCCTGCCAGCGCCAGTTGTCGACGTGGGCCTCGAGCGCGACGAACGTCTCGACGTCGGAGTCGTCCGCGACGTCCTCCTCGTCGCGGTAGCCCTCGTACTGGCCCAGGACGACCTTCGCGGGGTCCAGCGGCCGCAGCGCCTGGAAGAGCTTCGTGCGCTCGGCGTGCAGCGCGTCGGCCGTCAGCGCGACCGGGGGCTCGAGGGCGACGAAGCCGAGCAGCTGCAGCAGGTGCGTGACGATCATGTCGCGGAAGGCGCCCGTGCCCTCGTAGAACGACGCGCGGCCCTCGATCGTCAGCTTCTCCGGCACGTCGATCTGCACGTAGGCGATGCGGTCGCGGTTCCAGATCGGCTCGAACAGCCCGTTGGCGAAGCGGAACGCCAGGATGTTCTGCGCCGCCTCCTTCCCGAGGAAGTGGTCGATCCGGTAGATCTGGTCCTCGTCGAGCGTCTCGTGCAGCGCCGCGTTGAGGTCCTTCGCGCTCTGCACGTCGTGGCCGAACGGCTTCTCGATGACGAGCGCCGCGTCCTTCGCGATCCCCGTCTTCCCGAGCATCCCGACCATGTCGCCCATCGCCGACGGCGGGACGGAGAGGTAGACGAGCCGCTCGCCCTGCGCGTCGATCTCCTCCTCGGCCTCCTGCACGGCCTTCGCGAGGTCCTCGCCGTCGTCGGCGGACGAGACGACGAAGGACAGGCGCTGCGAGAACTCCTCCCACCGCTCGTCCGTCAGCTCCTTGCGGCCGAACTCCTCGAGCGCGGAGTGGATCTTCTCCCGGAACTCGTCGTCGCTGCCGGGGGAGTGGCGGCCCGAGCCGATGATCCGGAAGTCCTCCGGCATCAGCCCGGCCAGCATCAGGTGGAAGAACCCCGGGTAGAGCTTGCGCTTGGCCAGGTCGCCGGTGGCCCCGAAGAGCACGAGCACCCGGTTCTCGGGACGCTGGGGCGAGGCGGAGGAGGAGTCGGGCATCGTGACCCCATGTTCCCGATCGGCGCGGGCGGGACGCGGGGGACGGGGGATGCGGGGGTTCGGTGGGGCGGTGGGGCGGTGGGTGGAGGCGGGCGGCGTGGCGTGGCGGGCGCTCGTGGGGGAGCCGGGGGCGGGGCGGCGTCGTGTTCCGGGATCACGTCGCCTGGGTGCACGTTCCGGGTAACGCGGCGCGGGTGGTGCGGGTGGTGCGGGTGGCGCGGGTGCAGGTGGCTGGGGCGCGTCGCGTTCCGGAATCGCGTCGCCTGGGTGCACGTTCCGGGTAACGCGGCGCGCGGGCGCGGGTGCAGGTGACTAGGGCGCCGTCGCGTTCCGGATCCGCGTCGTCTGGGTGCACGTTCCGGGTAACGCGGCGCAGGCGGTGGCGCAGGTGCCGCGGGCGCTCGTGAGGGCGCCGAAGGCCGGGGGCCGCCGCGGCGTCGTGTTCCGCGAACGTGATGCTCGAGCGCGCTCGCCTGGAAGACGGCGCGGGGTGCGCGATCTGGGGGCGTCCACCGGGGCCGACGCCCGCGCGTCACGGGCGCACCGTGCCCCCTCGGTCGTCTCCCGGGCGTGCACCCGCCCGGCGGAAGGCCGTCCCGGGTCGGTGCTGCGGACGCTCGGTCCGCTCCACGTCGTACCGTGGCGGGTCGCCGCCCGGTGACCACCGTGGAGGCCCGCGCCGGCGGGCCCTCCCGTCCCGCGCCCGCGGGACCCTCCGCATGCACGTTCCGTCCCTCCCCACCCGCGCCCGCGGGACCCTCCGCATGCACGCTCCGCCCTTTCGCACCCGCGCCGCGGGCCCCTCCGCGTGAACGTTCCGCACCTCTTCCCCACGGCCGTGGCGGTCGCGACGCTGGCGCTGGTCGCGACCGGCTGCGGGTTGGACACGTCGGAGGACGTCGTGGGGGCGGAGGTCGATGCCGCGCGCGACGCAGCGGTGGTGCCGGGGGTCGCGAACCCCGGCGTGGCGACGACGAATCCCGCACCCACCGGTGCCGCTGGCGCGGCGTCGGCCGCTGGACGGGAGCCCACGTCGACGACCTCGACGCCACCGATCGCGGGCCCGGCGTCGACGTCCTCGACGGCGTCGACCACCGGCCCGGGAGCGCCGACCGCGCGGGTGCCGGCCGCCGACCCAGCGGCGTCGTTCGCCGGCCCGGGAGCGACGACCGCGGGCCTGACGTCGTCGACCACCGGAACGCCGACGGCCGCGCCGGACGCCGGGACGCCGACCACGTCGCCGGCCACGGGGACCTCGACGCCCGCGTCCGCCCCTTCGATTCGCCTGCACACCCCGAACCTCGTCGGCCTGCCCGCGTCGGCCGCGCCCCTGCGGCTCGGGGCGACGGGGTTCCGGTCGGAGTACGGGCGGCGCTACGACGTGGTCCGGTGGTCGGGGCGGACGGTGGTGCTGCGCGCGGGGCACCGCGCGGATCGACCGGTCACCGCGCAGACGCCCGCCCACCCCGTGGCGGTGCGCCCGGGCGACGTGGTCGCGACCGCCACGACCCGCACGCCGGTCCCCGACGGTCGCCGGCCGCGCCTGATCACGGTCCGCTGGGGGACGCTGCGCATGGACGGCGCGACCCTCGAGATCGGCGGACTGGGCCGGATGGACGACTGCGACCGCCTCGACCATGTCCAGCTGGGGCCTCGCGGTGGGGCGTCACGCACCGTGCGCGTCTGGGTGATCGCGCCGCCCGCCGAGCCGCGCGCCGCCTGCACGCGCTGGCAGCCGCGGACGATCCGCCTCAGGCCCGGTGCGGGATGGAACCGCGACACGGTGGCCGTCGACGTCGCGGCCGACCGGCGCTGACGCCGAGACCGGCCGGTTCGCGGGGCACCCCACGGTCCCGGCCGATCGGCGCCGACGGTTCCCCCGGTCCCGGGGGGACGGCCCGCCGTCGCGGCCGACCGGCGCTGACGTCGCGGCCGGCCGGTCCGAGGGGCGTGCCGGCGCCCACGGTCCCGGCCGATCGGCGCAGACGGTCCTGACCGGTCCCGGGGGGGACGGCCC
>WLOB01000206.1 GCA_009699505.1 Actinomycetota bacterium
GGTCCTGGGTCGGCGCCTTGCCGGCGCGGGCCCGGACGGGGTCGCCGGAGGGCAGGACGCGGAAGAGGACGTACGCGACGACGGTGATGACGACGAGCGTCACCACGGTCCAGAGCAGGCGTCGGATGATGTATCTGGCCACTGTGAGAGAGCGTTCCGGTCAGGGGGCGGAGCGGGTGGACGCCCCGAGCGGCGCCCGGTCCGCCGACCCCGAGGGGTGGGCGGACCGGGCGGCCGGACGGGGGTCCGGGGCTACTTCAGGGACGTGAAGTTCAGGTCCCAGAGCGAGTTGAACGAGCTGGGCACGCCCTGCACGTCCTTCGACCGCACGTCCGTCGTCTTGTCGGCGACGAACGGGACCACCGGGGCGGCCTCGACGATCGCCTTGTCGACGGCGGCCCACGCCTTCAGGCGCTCCTCGCCGGTCGTCGGCAGCGCCTTCTCGACGGCCGCGTCGACCTTCGGGTCCTTCAGGTAGGACAGGTTGTAGGAGACCTGGCCCTTCTCCGTCGGGATCGCGCCGCCGTAGAACGGCACCTGCAGCAGCGTCGACGCGTCGTTGAAGTCCTTGAACCAGCCGGCCGTGCCGCAGATCGCGACGTTCTTGGTCTGCTGGCCGCACCACTCGTTGTAGACGGCGTCCTGCGGGACGAGGCGGAGACGGACGTTGAAGCCCATCTTCTTGTACTCGTTGGCCGCCACCTGGGCCGCGGCCTTGCCCGGGTCGGCGTTCGCGCCGATCATCAGGAGCTGCTGCTTGCCCTCGTACTTGCCCGAGGCGTAGCCGGCCTTCTTGAAGTACTCGGCCGAGAGCTCGGCGTTGCCCTTCGGGTAGTTCATGAAGTCGACGTCGAAGCCCTTCTCGCCGCCGGCCTGCTCGTAGCCCGGGAAGCCCTCCGTGAGGAAGTGCGTCGGGATCGGGCCGACGAACTTGCCGCCGCGCGCCTTGCGGGCCGCGTCGCGGTTGAAGCCCGCGATGACCGCCCGACGGACGTTCACGTCGTCGAACGGCTTGATGTTCGTGTTCATCGAGAAGTACCGGAAGCCGCCGGACGGCGTCTGCGTGTACTGGCCCTTGATCCTCGTCGCGAGCTGCTCGAGGATGTTCGCCGGCGGGTTGGTGTCCAGCAGCATGTGGCTGCCGTCGAGCACCTGGCGGGCCGCGACGTTCGCGTCGGTCACGTCGGTCTTGATGTTCCAGCCGTCGGCGTACGCCGGGCGGAAGTCGGTGGACGCGTCCCAGTTGGGGTTGCGGACGAGCGTGATGCTCTTCGTCTTCTTCCAGCCGATGCCGTCGACCTTGCCGGCCGCGTTGTTCTTGACCATGTACGGGCCCGTGCCGACCAGGTTGTCCTGGTAGGTCGACGGGTTCTTCGCGTCGAACTTCGAGGCGTACTCCTCGGGGACCGGCGCGGTGTACGGCAGGACCATCGACTGGATGAACTGGGCCGAGTACGGCTTGCTCAGCTTGAAGACGATGGTGTTCTTGTCGGGCGTCGTGATGCCCGAGATGTCCTGCTTCTCCGAGGTCAGGTCCTTCGGAGCGCCCTCGATGAAGTCGAAGTAGTTCGTGTAGCCGCCGGGCGAGTTCCTCGTGAACAGGCGCTCGATGGCGTACTTGACGTCCTTCGCCTCGAACGGGCGGTCCACGGGCGGCGAGAACTTGACGTCCGGCTTGAGCTTCACCGTGACCGTCAGGCCGTCGTCGGAGACCGTCGGCAGGCTGGCCGCGAGGTCGGGGACGACCGTCTCGGCGTCGTTGGGCTGGAAGTAGTAGAGCCGGCGCTGCGTCGCCTCGGCCACCAGGAAGCCGAACTGGTAGTAGCTCTGGCCCGGGTCCATGTAGTCGACGTCGGACGAGGCGAGCATCGTGCCGATGCCGCCCTTCTTGCCCGGGGCCGGCTTCTGGGTGGGGTCGTAGGCGCCCGGCGCGAGGGCCGCCCCGCCACCGCCGCCTGAGGCGCTCGATGAGGAGCCGGAGCCGGAGTCGTCGCCGCCACAGGCCGTGAGGCCGAGGGATGCCGTGGCGAGCGCCGCGATCGCGAATGGGACGCGGAGGTGTCGTCGCATCACGAGTCCTTTCTGTCGATGACAGGGATGGGGGATGGGGTGAGGAAGTCGGGGGTGTCGCCGCGCCCCGCGGGGGCGCTGCGACGGCCGTCGGGCATCAGCGGCTCGACCGGCCGGTGCGCGGGTTGATCGCGTCCTGGAGCCCGTCGCCGACGATGTTGAACGCGAGGACCGCGAGCAGGAGCGCCACGCCGGGGAAGACCATGAACCACCAGGCGGTGTCGAAGATCTTGATCGCGTCGGAGATCATCGCGCCCCAGCTCGGGGTGCTCGGATCGACGCCGACGCCGAGGAACGAGAGCGCCGCCTCGGCGAGGATGTTCTGCGGGATCAGGACGGTCGCGTAGACGATGAGCGGCGCCGTGAGGTTCGGGAGGATCTCGCGGAAGATGATCCGCCGGTCGCCGGCGCCGAGGGACCGCGACGCGTCGACGAACTCCTTCTCGCGCAGCGACAGCACCTGGCCGCGCACGAGTCGCGCCACGTAGGGCCACGAGGTCAGCGAGATGACGATGACGACGACCCACAGGCCGGGCTGCAGCGTGAGCGAGACGGAGCCGGGGCCGATCTTGCAGCCGTCGGCGCAGGAGATGCTGAGGCCGATGCCGAGCAGGATCGTCGGGAAGGCGAGCGTGAGCTCCGTTATGCGGCTGAGGAACGCGTCGACCTTGCCGCGGTAGAAGCCGGCGATCAGGCCGAGCAGCGTGCCGACCGCCATCGTGACGGCCGTCGCGATGACGGCGACGAGCATGGACACGCGGGCGCCGTAGAGGACGCGGGAGAAGACGTCGCGGCCGCGGTCGTCCACGCCGAAGAGGTGCGCGCCGGACGGGCCGACGGGCGAGCCGAAGTCGTTCAGCGCGTCGTCGTCGGCGAAGTTCGGGTCCGGCAGGCCGAAGAGCTTGACGATCAGCGGCGCGAAGATCGCGATGAGGATCACGAGCCCGATGAAGGCCAGCGCGACCATCGCCACGCGGTCGCGGCGGAGCCGGCCCCAGAAGAGCTGGAGGGGGGACCGCGCCGCGATCGGTGCCGCTGAAGGCACCGAGGACGGCACGACTGGGTCCTGGCCGGGATCGGCCGCGATGGGGGTGCTCACAAGCGTGGTTTCCGGGGGAGAAACGGACGGCGTATGTCGGTCGGGCGGGCAGCGGGCTGCGCACCGGACGGTCCTGCGATGTTCACCACCGTGACACATCCCCCACCGGTCGGGGGGAACTCTGCGACCAACGCCGCGGACCGCGCGTTGGACAGCGGTCCAGCCGCCCTATCGCACCCCCGGCGGTCGCCGCGCGCGGGGCGGACGGAGTGTCGTGAGTGCGTCGGCTCAGCCGGTCGGAGCGTCGCGTTCGACGAACAGCGTGACCGGTCCGTCGTTCACGGAGCGCACCTGCATGTCGGCGCCGAAGACGCCCCGCTGCGCCGACAAGTTGGCGCAGAAACGCTCGTACAGGGGCTCGGCGTGGTCGCCGGGCGCCGCCGCGGACCACGACGGGCGGGTCCCGCGACGCACGTCGCCGTAGAGCGTGAACTGGCTGACGCAGAGCACCTCGCGGTCGCCCAGGGGCTCCGCCATCCGGCCCTCCGCGTCGTCGAAGATGCGCAGCCCGCGGACCTTCTCGGCGACCCGGTCGCAGACGTCCTCGTCGTCCGTGCGGGCGACCCCCAGGAGCACGAGCAGGCCCGGGCCGATCGCCCCGACCGTCTCGCCGCCGACGACCACGGACGCCTCCGTGACGCGCTGGACGAGGGCGCGCATCAGCCGACCGCCTCCACCACGAGCACCCCGACGGCCATGATCGTCGTCGTCCAGACGATGGACGCGGCGACGGGCCGGAAGTCGAGGCCGAAGCGGTGCGCCACGAGCATGCCGTTCAGCCCCGTCGGGACGGCGGCCTGGAGCAGCATCCCGGGCGGCAGGTCGAGCGCCACCACCGACGCCGTGACCACGATGAGCGGCGCGACCACGAGCCGCAGGACGACGACGAGCGCGACCTCCGGCGGCAGGAGCCGGCCGCGCGCGTCGCGCAGGAGGGACCCGTCCTCGCCCTGCGCGGAGAGCTGCACCCCGACGACGAAGAAGCCGACGGGCAGGACCGCGACGATGATCACCTGGGCGACGTCGCCGGCCCAGTCCGGCGCGTCGCCGGGGACGACGAGGCCGAGCACCGACGCCCACAGCAGCGGGTTGCGCAGGAACGCGACCAGGCGGGCGCCGCGACCCGCCGCCTCGCCGCTGCCGACGGTGCCGAACGCCGCCCCGACCGCGAAGGCCGACACGAACACCGTCGGCTGCGCCACCAGGCTGTCCCACGCGACCGCGGGGCCGAGCTCGTCGCCGCCGAGCACGGTGCGCACGAGCGGCAGCCCGAAGTACCCCGTGTTGCTGACGATGGTCGCGAGGATCACCGCGCCGACCGTCGCCGGCGGCAGGCGCAGCAGGCGGGAGGAGACGAACCACGCCAGCACCCCGACGGTGCCGAGGGCCAGAAAGCCCGTGACCAGCCCCGAGACCAGGGTGAGGTCGACGTGGAGCCGCGAGACCAGGACGAGGTAGACCGGCGGCAGGACCCACGTGAGGAGGACGCCCATCGTCGAGCGCGAGCGCGCCTCCGCCGCCGCTCCCCAGCGCCGCTCCGCCCCGATGCCCACCAGGGTCGCCGCCACCATGACGGCGACGAGGACGGGCAGGCTCACGCGGCGGGGTCCGGACCGGCGGAGGAGCCGCCGGCCTGGGACCCGTCCGACCCGCCCGGCACGACCGCGGAGCGGACCCGCCCGACGGCCCGGGCGATGCCGGAGAGGCCGCCGCCACGGCGGACGGGCACGACCTCGCGCACCATCCACACGTGCTCGATCCCGGCCTCCTCGAAGGGCTGCCCGACCGGCCGGTAGCCGGCCTTGCGGTAGAGGTCCACCGCCGCGACCTGGGCCGCGAGCCGCAGCTCCTCGGCGCGGATCCCCTGGGCGTACTCCATCGCGCGGTCCAGGAGGGCGGAGGCGATGCCGCGGCCGCGCCAGTCCCGGTCGACCGCCACGCGGCCGACCTTCACCATCGTGCCGGCGGCGACGAGGCGCATCGTGCCGACGACCCGGCCGTCCGGGGCGAGCGCGACCGCGTGGCGCGCGACGTCGTCGTACTCGTCGACCTCGATCTCGCGCGGGACGCCCTGCTCGTCGCAGAAGACGCGCAGGCGCAGGGCGAGGGCGGCGCGGAGCTCGCCGGCGCTGCGCACCCAGTGGAGCGCGACGGGGTCCGCGGGTGGTGGGGTCGTCATGAGGCGTCTCCTTCCGTGGTGGGGGTGGGGGCGCCCGTGGAGGGCGCCCGGCCCGTGGGGGTACGCACCGACGGTGCGCCGCGGTCGACCGCGGCCGCCGCGGTCGCCGGGCGGCCCAGCCCGAGCGTGCGCCGGAGCGCGGTCTCGAGCTGGCCGAGGCTCGTGTACTCCGACCCGCGCACGTCCACGATGGCGCCGCGGGCGTCGATCAGGACCGTCGACGGGAACGTGTTGCCGGCCTGCAGCTCCCCGCGCGCGATCCGGAGCCCGTCGTCCCGCACGTGCGGGTAGAGCGTCGGCTGGCCGCGCAGGAAGGCGTCGACGTCCTCGCGGGAGCCCTCCGTCGAGACGCCGAGGAACGCCATCCGCGTGCCGTAGGCCGCGGCGGCGGCGCGGAGGATCGGGAACTCCCGGCGGCACGGGGCGCAGGCGGGGTACCAGACGTTCACGAGCACGGGGCGGCCGCGCAGGCCGTCGAGCAGGCGCCGCACGCCGGCCCGGTCGAGGTCCAGGACGGCGGTGCCGCCGGAGGCCGCGCTGCCCGGTCGCGGCGCGTAGAGCCGGGCGAGCGGGGCGGGCGCGCCGGCGACGTCGGCGCGGGCCTCCGCGAGGCTCGGGACGTCGTCCGGGACGCTGCGCTCCCCGCCGCCCTCCGCCAGCCCGATCGCCAGCGCCAGCACGACGACGGCCGCCACGACGCCGGCCGCGAGGGCGCGACGGTGGGTGCGCAGGCGGGCCATCTCCACGAAGGGTGCCACAGGCGGCCCGGACGGCCCGCGCGCACGGGCCGCGTCGCCCGTGGGGACCGGCGCTCGCGGGGTCCGGCGCGGGGGCGACGGGGGCCGCGGGTCCGGGGCGGCGGACGGCGCCCGGAAGGACGGGAGGACGACGCGGGCACGGCGTGGTGGACGCCGTCGGCGGGGCGCCCGGCGGGGGCGCCGCGGGGGTGAGCACGTCCGCTGGCGCGTCAGGTACGATCCCAGCGTCTGCACGGGAGGGACCGGTTCGTCCCTTCCACCGTCCCCGCAGAGTCCCGCCTCGCCGGCGGTCGGTCCGCACCTCGTGCGGTCGGCGCTGCCCTCGAGACCTCAAGCCTTTCCCTGCCCGCAATGGCGCAACGACCCTCTGTCGTGGTCCCCGAGGCCACCTCGATCCCTGACCAGGCGGAGATCGCCCGGGTCGCGGCGTTCGCCCACGAGCCGTTCGTCCTGGAGGGCGAGGACGCCGACGACGTCCTCGCGCCGGGCACCATCCGCCGGCACGCGTTCGAGTTCGCCCGCGCGGAGCTCGAGGCCGGCGGCACGGTGCCCTCGCAGAAGTGGCGCCGTCGCTGGTCGCTCCTCCTGGGCCTGGACCGCGCGCTGCACACCGAGACGCCGGTGCTGGCCGACGGCACGACGCTCAACCCGCACCAGATCGACGCGCTCTCGGGCACCTACGCGGCGCTCCTGGCCGACGCGCAGCGGCGCACGCGCGGCGTGGGCACGAGCGACGGCGACGCGCTGCTCCTGTCCTTCGAGGACGACGAGCCGACGCACGACGAGCCGCCACCGCAGGTCGTCCCGGACGAGGAGCCCGAGGACGACGTCCCGGACGACGAGCCCGACGACGACGACCCGCCGACGGGCGACACCGGCGAGTTCACGGCCATCGCCGCGGCCGCCGAGGAGGACGACGACGAGGACGAGGAGGGCGGGGGCCTCGCCGCGCTGGAGGACGAGCTCGAGGAGCTCCCCGACGCGGAGCCCGAGTCGGAGTCCGCCCTCTACGACGACGACTTCGACGAGGAGGTCGACGAGGACGTCGACGCCGCCGCCCTCGACGACCCCAACGCCCACAAGCGCTTCTGGTTCGAGCACGCGACGGGCGCCGGCAAGACCGTCGCCGCCATGGGCTTCGTCGAGGCCTGCCGCACCGGCGGCGTCCTCATCCTCACCCACCGCCGCAACCTCGTCGACCAGTTCATCGACGAGCTCCAGACGCGCGGCTACGGCGAGCGCCTGAGCAAGCCGCTCCTGGGCGACGCCGACATCGACACGCCCGGCCCGGACGGCCGGCCCGTCCACCCCGTCGGCCCGGTCACGATCGAGACGTACCAGTGGTTCGTCCGCAACGCCGGCCAGATCTCGGGCGCCTACACCGTCGTCATCTGCGACGAGGCCCACACCGCGCTGGGCGAGAAGA